>CAYWDD010000008.1:0-17624 GCA_964456935.1 uncultured Faecalibacterium sp.
CTACGGATCTGAGCATTTCATAATCGTTAAAGTAGTCGCCTATAGCTGAGGTATGAGCCTTGTCTATACCGAGGATTTCGGCAACTTTAAGCACAGCCGTGCCTTTGTTTGTACCTTCTCCGAGCATTTCGTATGATATCACAGATGATGCCATAAAACTGAGCTTATCCGTTTTAAGCGAATGTATGTATTCAATGATTTTTTCCATTGTTTTCGGCAGTGCCATAAAGATGACCTTACCCCACTCACCGAAAGGCACTTCATCAAGTGATTTGCAATCGGTATTTTTAAGCGGATCGCTGCATCTCATCAAAGGTGCGATAACTTTCGGATTTATCGTATATATGTGATCGAGATTTATTATCTGCACTTCGCACATCGGAAACTTTTCGAGTACCGCACGGGTGACATCTCTGCCCTGCTCATTGACAGGGTTAAAATAGAGAAGTTTTTCTCTCTCGTAATCGTAAATTCCGGCACCGTTTATGATGACAGCAGGCGCTTTCTTTCCTTTCGGAAGTCTGTCAAAGTGCGGACGCATCGACTCGATTCCCCTGCCCGATGCGAGTGTAAAGTTTCCATGAAGTTCGTTTATAAAACGGTCGATAGCATCATAGTTTGATTTCGGCATAAATCTGAACTTATTGTTCAGTGTACCGTCAATGTCAGATGCAACGAGCCAATTTGAAAGATCTTTTTCCATAATTTAAAATTTGTCAGTTTGTTTTAAGTGTTTTAATAAAATCGGTGAAATAGTTCGGAAGTTCACTTCTTATTTCCATATACTCGCCCGTTCTCGGGTGTATAAATCCGATGAGTCCTGCGTGAAGGCATTGTCCGTTAAGCTTTGTTATCACGTTTTTTGGGCCGTACACGGGGTCGCCTGCTACAGGGTGTCCTATGTAAGCCATATGGACTCTTATCTGATGTGTTCTGCCTGTTTCAAGTCTTACTCTCAGTTGAGTAAAACCGCTGTAGCGTTCTTCCACTGTATAATGTGTGACTGCATATCTTGAATTTTTTTCGGTAACAGCCATCTTTTTTCTGTCTGTCGGGTGTCTGCCTATGGGAGCGTCTATCATTCCGTCATCTTGCTTGAATCCGCCGTAAACTATACAGCGGTATTCACGGGTAAATGAGTGTTCCTTTATTTGTTCGGCAAGATGAATATGAGCAAGGTCGCTCTTTGCTACGATCAAAAGTCCGCTCGTATCCTTGTCTATCCTGTGGACTATCCCGGGACGGATAACACCGTTGATCCCCGAAAGGCTGTCACCGCAGTGATACATCAAAGCGTTGACCAAAGTTCCGTCATAATTTCCCGCCGCAGGGTGAACCACCATTCCTTTAGGCTTATTTACGACAAGCAGATCATCGTCCTCGTACCTTATATCAAGAGGGATATTCTCCGCTTTGATTTCCAAGGTCACGGGATCGGGCTTTATTACGGTTATCTCATCACCGCATCTGAGCTTATAGTTTTTACCTATCTTGACGGAATTTACGAGTACAAAACCGTTATCAATAATTTTCTGTACACCGGAACGTGTCATGTCCGTGACATTCTCACTTATGTATCTGTCAATTCTTTCACCGACAGAATCTTCATTTGCAGTCAAGATTATCTTTTCAGGCATTTTCTTTCCTCTTTTGCTTAGACTCCTTTGCGATTTCATATATCTCATAGAATATCAGCAGAAAAGCTCCGACAGTGACTAAGCAGTCGGCAAAATTGAAAACGTAAAAGTCAACGAATAAGACGTTTATATAATCAATAACATAGCCGAGTGCGAGCCTGTCTATAAGGTTTCCTATGCCGCCTGCGAGTATCCCCGACACACAGACATATATGAAACCGGGCTTAATCTTTTTCAGCACGATAGCACCTAAGCCGACCAAAATTATAACGATAGTCACAACGGCAAGAAGTTTGCTCTTATTGTCAAACGTTCCCATCATTCCGCCGTAATTTCTGACGTATCTTATCTCGATAAAGTTCGATATTTCAAAACACGCATCGCCGACTTCAAGATTTGACGCTATAAGATATTTAATAAGCTGATCTAAGCCGACAAGAGCGGCAATTATCAAAAGAGTTACGGTTTGGATCATGCTCTACCTCTTATTTCTTTTTGAATTTGCTGAAAAATGAGCCTTGTGAATCTTCTTCTTCATCGAATATATCATAGTTTGTACCGAAACGAAGCTGTTTTCCGTCAAGTCCGGCAAGATCTACTCTGCCGCTTGAAATGTCTTCCATTTCGTCCTCGTCGTCATCATCGTCTTCTTCATCTTCATCGTCATCTAAACCGTCGCTGAGGTCAAGTTTTGTAAAGATGTTTTTCTTGCTTTCGGACTTTTCGGGCTTGTATGCCTCCTCGATAATGTCCATATCATCATCGTCGTCTAAGTCCTCAATTTCGTCAAAAGTCTTTGAGCTGCCGCTTTCGGAAAGTTCTTTCATGAGAATCTCATAATAATCCTCTTCCGGAACGTTTTCTTCCGATAAATCGTTCTGTTCGATTTCGCTTTCGTCGTCAAACACGATCTCATCATCGTCTATCTCGATTTCTTCTATTTCGGGAACATCTTCTTTAAGTTCGTTTATGGTTTCCGATTCAGATGAAACTTCCTGTACCTCATTAGCTGTTTCTTCTGTCTGATCTGGTTCATCGTCAACTATCTGCACGTCCTCTTCGGTTATTCCGTCGGGGAAAACCTGCGGTGCGGTTTCTTCTTCCTCAACTGTCAATTCCGGACGGTAGACGGCATCTGTGTCAATTGAAAATGAAGTCGGATAATACTCTGCGGAGTAGTCATTATCGCTAACGGCAATTTTACCGAGAAGTTCTATTTCCTTTTCGAGTACCTCTAAGACGCCTGCCTTAAACTGAGCGGTCATAGTCTTGAGTTCATCGAGTTTTTTCTGTGAATTTTCGATTCTTGCCTGTGTATTTGTAACGATTTCATCGGCTTGTGTGTTTGCCTTTGCTATCATCTCGGCTCTCTTTTCTTCACAGTCGCTTATTACACGGGCAGCCTCTTTTTCGGCTTTATCCGTAATTGCTTTGGCTTTGGTTTCTGCCTGTGCCATCTTTTCGTCATATTCGCTCTTGGCTCTTGAATAAAGATCGTCGGCAGCGGCAGTTTTTTCCGCACTGTATTCGTCAGCCTCCTTGCGAAGTTTTGCCGAATACAAGTCAGCGCCGTTTTTCTGTTCTATAACGTACTCATCGGTTTCTTTCTTTATGTCACCGTATTTTTCCTCGGCTTTTTCTTCGGCTTCCTTAATAAGCTTTTCGGCTTTCTCGTTTGCCTCACCGACAACTGTTTCAGCCATTCTCTGAGCCGTCAAAAGAGCAACTCTTATATTGTCCTCGTCCTTGCGGTATTCCTCTATTCTGTCAGCAAGAACATTCATCTTTCTGTATAATTCTTCGTTATCCTTTTTCGCTTTTTCATACGCTGTAGTGAGTGCATCAAGAGTGCTTATGACTTCTGTCATAAAGCTGTCCACTTCAGCCGCCTTGTACGAGCCGCCTCTTTGCGGTTTGAAAGAATAGTTTCTGATTTCATTGATTGACATCATATCTTATTACCCCACGAAATTACATAATTACATTAAATTGCTTGTGTCTATCTGGCTTAAGAGATCACCTGTAAGCTCAACGTCTTTCGGTACTACAACATATGTGTAGTCGGCAACGATCTCCATTTTAGCATCACAGGTATATCTTACACCGTCGATAAAGTCGATTATTCTTCTGACGATATCTCTGGGAACGCTGCGAAGATCAATGAGCGTTATCGTATTGCCTGTCATGATATTGTCGGCAACTTTGACCGCATCTTCAAGACGTTCGAGTCTGAGAATAGAAAGTCTGAACTTAGGCTTTCCGCTCATTTTATATATATTACTCGATGAGTCAGATGATGAGCCGAACGGATCGGACTGTGATGCACTGCCGTAGCTGCTTGAAGAACGGTCTGTTGAACCGAACGAATATGACGATGAGCTTTGATATGATGAAGATGAGCTTAAATCGTCGTAGTCGAACGAAGAATAGCTTTTACGGCTGCTGTAGCCGGTATCGTCATCATCGTAGTCGTCTGAATAGCCGGCAGTTTCTCTGCTGTCCTGATCATCGTAGTCATCGGGGTCGCTCATTGCACCCTTTGCAAAAGCTTTGATTCTTGAAAACATTTTATTATCCTCTTTCATTTTGTTATCCTCCGCAAATCAATATAATCTCGGTCCGAATATAGCTGATCCGATACGGACAAGATCGGCACCGTTTAAAATCGCATTTTCATAATCCGAGGACATTCCCATAGAAAGAACATCCATATTGATATTATCTATTTTTTTATCACGAATGTCAATAAACATCTTGAACATTTTTGAAAAATATCCGTTAAGCTCTTTTTCATTGTCGCATATCGGCGGAACAGTCATTAAACCACAGACTTTTACATTTTCAAGCTCGCTTATTTGATAAAGCGTTTCTTCCAAAAGTTCTTTGTCAAGACCCGTCTTGTTTTCTTCTCCGCCTATATTGACCTCGACTAAGCACTTTGTCACTTTTCCGATTTTTTGCGATTGCTTGTTTATCTCGTTTGCAAGCTTAATACTGTCAAGTGACTGTATCATCTCAACTTTGCCTACGATTTGTTTTACCTTGTTTGTCTGTAAATGACCTATGAGGTGAGCTTTACAGTTGTCAAGCTTTAAAAACTCTTCCTTTGATAAAAATTCCTGCACCTTGTTTTCACCGATAAGACCTATTCCCTGCTCAATTGCATGGTTTATAAATATCGGCTGAACAGTTTTAGTAACTGCCATAAGTGTTATATCTTCGGGTTTTCTTCCCGATTTTACGGCAGCTTCGGATATTCTTTCACTGATAACATTTAAATTGTACTCAATATCTTTAAATTTCGCCTCAATAGACAATCTTTCCGTCATATAGCTCCCTGCCTTTCGTAATGATCATATCATAAAGAGAAATGCTCTCCTTGTTTTCGGTGTCATTCTTTGCAATAACAAAATCGGAATCGGAATAGAGAACTTCGACCGTTCTGAATCTTACTACTTGTCCGTAGAGAATGTATACACCCATGACTTCTTTCTGCTGTTCTTTGCCGTCATCGTCCGTCACAGTTCTTATCTCGTTTCTTATTGCTGTTTTCGGTATTTTAAGTCCTTCGTATTCATGAAGTTTGATAATGATTTTTTCTTTTCTTAAATTAGCTATATCGGAATTCATAAGGCTTGACTTAAGTACAACACCTGCGGTTTCACTTCCCTTTGTCGTTATGGAAACTACTACCATGTCGATATTATTGACATTGGTGTCTTCAAAACTTACCTTTACTTTAGAGCCGACCTTTATGCTTTCAAGCGACGAATAAGGGAGATTGCACACTGCGTACCAGTTATATTCACCGACGATCTTTCCTATAACATTGCTTTTTACCTTAGTCGGATCGCTGTTTAAAAGCTTGTCAATATCGTCAACGCTCATGCCTTCAACGGAAGAATATGATATTGCGTTTTCATATCCGTCAACATTACTTATGAAACTTCCGGGATATTTTGCTTTAATCTTCTTATAGTTTATTCCCGAACCCGACAGCTTTTTTATCTGCTTTTTAATGCTTTTTATTTGGTCGTCAAAATCGACCTTTTCGCCTGTTGCTATCTGACGTGACGAAATATTATACTTAAGGCTGTCAAGCTTATCTTCGATATCCGAAAAGTTGTTACTTTCGATGTCGGTCATGACGTCTATAAACTCATCTTTTATCGTAAGGTCGAGTCTGTCAATATCAAGATAGCTTAAAAGTGACTGATCTCTGAGCTGTTCATAGCTTTTAAGCTTTTCTTCAAGTTCCTGTTTTTCACTGTACGCTTTAGCCTCTGCTTGAGATAAGAAAAACAACGCTATCGTATCGCCCGATGCCACTCTTGCACCATCGTTTATGTACGGAACATATACACCCTCACCGCTGTTTCTGACAAGTGCGTCATTTGTCTTTGTGCCTCTGAATTCATCTCTGACAACAAAGCAATCCGCCTCTGCCGTTTTATACTCCGATGCTATGTTTGCGTATACTGTGCTGACTTTATCGCTTTGTCTTATATAGACGTTCATGGCTACATAGCCTATCAGCAAAACTATCAGTACGGCATAAATGATTCTTTTTGATTTTTTCATACTGTTCTCCTGCTGTCGATTATCTCAATGGCTTTTTTTAAAAGCTCATCATTTTCAAATTCATCAATTGCCAAGAAATTGACATTTTCATTTCTTCTAAACCAAGTAAGTTGTCTTTTTGCATATCTTCTTGTCTGCATTTTAAGATTTTCGATACACTCGTCAAGACTTGCTTTACCCTCAAGATAAGGCAATACTTCCTTGTACCCTATAGCTTGATTTGCGGTTTTAACTCCGTAGACGGAATAGAACTCTTTCGCCTCGTCTAAAAGTCCCTCATCAAGCATTATATCTACACGCTTATTTATTCTGTCATATAAATACTGTCTGTCGTTTGCGGTCAAGCCTATTATAACACTCTCATACGGAGTACCCGAAAGCTTTGACAGTCTGACCTGCTCGCTTATCGTTGTTCCCGTTTTTTTGTAAAACTCCAACGCTCTGACAATTTTCTTGACGTTGTTTGAGTGTATCTTGTTTGCACTTTCGGGATCAATTTCAAAAAGTTCCTTATAAAGTGTTTCTATGCCTTCTTTTTCGGCTCTTTCAAATAAGCTCTTGCGAAGTTCTTCATCTGCACCGACATCGAAAAATTCGATGTTTTCAAGAAGTGAATCAACATACAGTCCTGTGCCACCGACAATTATAGGTGTTTTACCTCTTGACGTAATATCGGCTATCGCCTTTGCGGCATCGTCTTTATACCTTGCGACACTGTAGGTTTCGGTAGGCTCGACAAAATCTATAAGATGATGCTTGATCCCTCTCATTTCTTCTTTTGTCGGCTTTGCCGTAGCAATGCTCATCTGCTTGTATATCTGCATTGAGTCGGCAGAAACGACTTCTCCGCCGTAGTGTTCCGCAAGCTTTACACCGAGTCCTGTTTTGCCCGATGCCGTCGGTCCTACGACTGCTATAACGAATGTCTTTTCCACTTTCTCACCTGCCTGTCTTGGATTTATTGCGTTCTTCCGAACTGCTTTTCTATATCTGATCTTGTCAGCTCAATAAGAACCGGTCTGCCGTGAGGACAATATCTTACGCTTTCGTCCTCGAGCAATGTTTGTGCAAATCTTTCAAGTTCGTATGAGCTTGTGTTATCGCCTGCCTTTATTGCCGCTCTGCACGCTGCCGAATGGAAAAGCCAGTCAATACGCTCAGTTTCGATATTGCTTTTATTTTCGAGAAGATAGCCTGCGATTTCGGTTATTTCGTCTTTGATGTCCTCACTTTTTATGACGTTAGGACATTCTCTTACAACAACCGTGCCTATTCCGAAGTCCTCGACTGTGTAACCGACCTTTTTGAGCAGATCAAGATTTTCCAGTACCGCAGAGTATTCTTCTTTGCTTAAATTAACCGTTATCGGTGTGAAAAGGCACTGTGTCGGAAGTTCGCAGTTTTTAAGCTTATTAAATATTATTCTTTCGTGAGCTGCGTGTTTGTCAATGATAACAAGCTTGTTATCTGTTTGAACCAATATGTACGTCTTAAATGCCTCACCGATAAGCTTAACTGTCGGCTTAGCATTCTCTTCATCAACAAAAACTATTTCGCTTTGTTCGGGTAAGCTCTGAGAAGTCTTGACTTCTTTATTTTCGCTTGCAAAGTTTGTTTTCGTGCTTGTATCAACACTTTTATCTGTTTCGGTGTTGGTTGTTTCTGTCTTTTTCTCAGCTTGCTTTTTATAAAAATCTCTCAAAAGAGATTCGTTGTCCTCTCTTACGGGTACAAAGCGATCCTTTCCGCTGTCGGAAAACGCATTGACGGTCGATTGATATTCCTGACCTGTAAGGTTTTGCCAAAAATCTTTTTTCGGCTTTTCCTGCATCTTGATCTGTGAATACTGCGGTAAAGGTTTCGACGTGTATTTCGGCGTCGCTTTTGCGGTTATATCCGCTTTTACTCTTGTATCAAGCTCGTTAAGTGCATTGACACAAGCATAATATACGGCATTGAATATAAGCTTTTCGTTTGAAAATCTGACTTCTGTCTTAGTCGGGTGAACATTGACATCGACAAAAGACGGATCAACCTCTATGTTCAGCACACAGCCCGGAAACTTTCCGACCATCACCGAGTTTTTATAGCTTTGTTCAAGTGCCGCCATGACTGTTGTTGATTTTATGTATCTGTTATTGAGGAAAGAAAACTGCATTCCTCTTGTCGCTTTACAGGAAATCGGTTTTGTTATGCAGCCGCTGACTTTAACACAGTCAAGTTCATAGCTTACGGGTATCATCGAAAGTGACGCTTCTTTTCCTAAAACGCTGTAAATCGTAGAAATCAGATCGTTTTTTCCGTTAGTGAGCATTACTTGCTTGCCGTCACGGATAAATCTAAAACTGATTTCGGGGTGAGATAAAGCTATTCTGTCTATTATAGCCGACACTGCATTTGCCTCGGAAACATCTTTTTTCAGAAACTTCATTCTAGCCGGTGTGTTATAGAAAATATCACTTACGACTATGGTTGTTCCGTTAGGACAGCCTGCCTCCTCATAGGCAAGTTCTTCTCCTCCCTCAATGCAATAATGCGTACCTGAAGGCTCGCTTTCTGTCTTAGTGAGTATATCGACCTTGCTTACGGCACTGATAGATGCCAATGCCTCACCTCTGAAACCGAGGGTAAAAATGCTGTCAAGATCATCGGCAGTGGTTATCTTACTTGTAGCGTGACTTATAAATGCCGTAGGAACATCGTCATGTGATATTCCGCAGCCGTTGTCGGTTACTCTTAAGAATTTAACTCCGCCGTTCATTATTTCGGCTGTTATGACCGTAGCACCCGAATCTATAGAATTTTCCAGCAGCTCTTTCATGACGCTGGCAGGACGTTCGACGACTTCTCCTGCCGCTATGAGATCCGATATGCTTTTGGGTAAAATATTGATTTTTGGCAAGTTTGTCGCCACCTTTCAATTTAGGAATTTTTCACTTTGTTTATTAACTTATAAAGAACGTTCATTGCCTCTATCGGTGTGAGCGTATCGGCATCTATGTTTTTAAGTTCATCATATATTTCGTCCGCTACATTGCTGACCATTGATATTTGCAAATCTCTTTCCGATTGAACCTCAGTCGTACTTTGTGGAAGTGAATATACAAACGGTACGGCATTGCCGCTTTCAAGTTCATTTAGAATAACTCTGGCTCTGTTGACAATAGAATTGGGAACACCTGCAAGTTTTGCAACTTCGATACCGTAACTTCCGTCTGCACGACCCTTGACTATTCTTCTTAAAAACGTTATATTATCGCCACGCTTTTTAACGGAGATATTATAATTCTTAACTCCGCTGACGGTGTTTTCAAGCTCCGTAAGTTCGTGATAGTGCGTTGCAAAAAGAGTCTTTGCACCGAGCTTTTTCTTGTCGGCAACGAACTCAACGATGGCACGGGCAATACTCATTCCGTCAAACGTTGATGTGCCTCTTCCTATTTCATCGAGTATGATAAGACTGTTCTGTGTTGCGTTTTTCATGATGCTTGCAACTTCGTTCATTTCGACCATAAACGTCGATGCACCTGCCGCAAGGTCGTCAGATGCTCCTACACGGGTAAAAATCGCATCTACAACACCGAGTCTTGCTGTCTTTGCCGGTACAAACGAGCCTATCTGTGCCATAAGGCAGATGAGTGCGACTTGTCGCATATAGGTCGATTTACCCGCCATGTTCGGACCGGTTATTATCGCACATCTGTTATCGGTACAATCAAGTAAGGTATCGTTCGGAACAAAAGGTGTACCTTTTAAGACTTTTTCAACAACAGGGTGACGGCCTTCTGTAATGTTTATAACACTGTCCGTTGTAATTTCGGGGCATACATAATCATTTTCTACGGCAACTGTGGCAAGAGAGCAAAGAACATCGAGATATGCCAAGGCTTTAGCCGTGGTTTGTATGCGTCTGAATTCGTTTGATACTTTATCACGAACTTGACAGAATATCTCATATTCAAGCTTTACCATTCTTTCCCTTGCCGAAAGTATTTTCGACTCAAACTCTTTTAATTCTTGAGTGATAAATCTCTCACAGTTAGTCAAGGTCTGTTTTCTTATATAGTTTTCCGGCACTGCGTCTTTGAACGAATTGGAAACCTCGATATAATATCCGAAAACCTTATTGAATCCGATTTTAAGTTTCTTTATACCTGTTTTTTCCTGTTCCTCAAGCTGCATTTTCGCTATGTATTCAGCACCGTTTTTATCAATATCATGCAACTCGTCAAGTTCCGAATTAAAGCCGTCCTTTATCATTCCGCCCTCTCTTACCGAGAACGGTGCGTCTTCGACTATCGCATTTTCTATAAGCTCTTTTATATCTTCGAGAACATCTATATCTTTGTTGATCCCTCTAAGTGCCGCAGAAACAAAATTTCCCGTTACATACTTAATTTCCGGCAAACAGTCGGCTGTGGCTTTAAGAGCGTTAAGTTCCTTTGCGTTTGCGGTCTTATAAAGTATTCTTGTCATAAGTCTTTCCATGTCGTATACACCGGAAAGAGCCTGTCTTATCTCATCACAGTCTATCGTTCTGTCGGACAGTTCGCCTACTGCATTTTGTCTTGCGATTATTTTGACGTGGTTGACAAGCGGTTTATCGAGCCATTCTCTTAAAAGCCTTTTTCCCATGGGTGTTTTTGTTTTATCAAGTACCCAAAGGAGTGAGCCTTTCTTTTCTCTCGATCTCATGGTTTCGGTTATTTCAAGGTTACGTCTTGACCAGTGATCAAGACGCATAAACTGATCATCGGAGTAATATTCGATCTCGGTTATGTTTTCAAGATCGTTTTTCTGCATTGTCTTTAGGTACTCAAGGCTTGAACCTAAAGCACAGATAGCAGCTGTATTATTTAAAAGTGACAGCTCACCGAGTTTTTCTATCGAAAACTTTTCGGCAGCTATACGCTTGTAATTTTCAAAGTTAAATTCTTCTTCGGACAGTATATTACAAGTGCTGTTTGAAAGAGTCGAAAGAAATCCCGTCAGTTTTGAGCTGAGCGTTACTTCTTCGTTTACTACTATTTCGCTGGGAGCGAATCTGCTTACTTCGTTTATAATGTCTGCATCGTGCTTTGCTTTTTCAAATGAAGTAAGATTGAGTTTTCCCGTCGATACATCGACAAAGCACATACCTACGTTATCGCCTAAAACGACGATAGCAGCAAGATAGTTATTTTTCCCTTCATCGAGCATTGTGTTTTCAATGACAGTACCCGGAGTTATTATTCTTACGACATCACGCTTAACTATGCCCTTTGCCGTTGCCGGATCTTCCGTCTGTTCGCAGATGGCTACCTTGTACCCTCTTGAAACAAGTCTTGCTATATACGAATCTACGCTGTGGAAAGGCACGCCGCACATAGGCGCTCTTTCGCCTTGACCGCAAGCTCTGCCTGTCAAAACGAGTTCAAGCTCCTTTGACGCTATTATCGCATCGTCATAAAACATTTCATAAAAATCGCCAAGTCGGTACATCAAGATAGTGTCCTGATAATCGTTTTTGATTTCCATATACTGTTTCATCATCGGGGTGATATCAGCCATTTTTACTTCCTCACACAATTCTCATTTTTTGTTTCGTACACCCGAGTTTCGATGATTCGGGTGTTCATGTCGGCTCTCAAAAGAGAGCCGACAAATTTTCTCAGTGACAGCCTGCGCAGCTTGAACATTCGCCGCCGCAGTCATGATGCTCCTGCGGAATCTCGCAAGTATACGGATCTTCACCGTTTACGCAAAGACCGAGTATCTGCATAACGTCGTTCATAAGAGCGTCGATTTCGCCTCTTGCCTCTTCATAGGCTTTCATCTTCTCGTTACCCATGAACTGAGCGTAGAGCTTTTCAAAGTTTTCGTTGTAAGCCTTGAGCTTGTCCTCATCAGCGTCCTCTTTGCCTGCCTCCTGCTGGAAGTTCATCTGGATAAGCTGAATCTCACCGATAAGGTCCATAAGTTCCTTATCGTTCTCGTTTGCCTCTCTTGCCTGCTTAAATTTGAGATATCTCTCGTCCTGCTGAATAGCTGCACCGAGATCTCTCGTCATCTTCATGATGTCCATATGATTTTTCCTTTCTATTCTTAAGCTTATAGCTTATTTAACATTAAACAAGTTCACCGTTTACAATCCAAGTTTTGCATTCGGTTACTTTAACTGATCTGAAAGTGCCTATGACACTTTCATCTGCCGGAAATTCAACTATGATATTTCCGTCTGTTCTTCCTGATATAAAGCCGTCTTTTTTAGCTTTCTCCTCACAAAGAACACGGTATATTTTGCCCTTCATCAATGCCGTTCTTTCACCGGCTATTTTTTCCTGAAGGTCTGTAAGTTCTTTAAACCATTTGCCTTTTTCTTCTCTTGAAACAGGGTCTTCCATTTCATATGCCTTTGTGCCTTTTCTTGCGGAGAATATAAACGTGTAAAGTGAGGTGTATCTCACTTCTTCGATAAGACTCAGCGTATCGCAAAATTCTTTGTAAGTTTCGCCGGGAAATCCGACTATGATATCACTCGTCACAGACAGTTCGGGCATCACAGAGTAGGCGTACTTAATGACCGACATATATTTCTCACGGTCATATTTTCTGTTCATAGCCGTAAGCACACGACTGTTGCCGCTTTGAACGGGTAAATGCAAATGTTTTGCGACTTTATCACAGCTTGCCATAGTATCGAGAAGTTCTTTTGTGCAGTCTTTCGGGTGTGACGTCATAAATCTTATTATGAAATCTCCCTCAATGTCGTTTATTGCTCTTAAAAGAGCCGGAAAACCGTATTCACTGCCTTTATCTCGGTTGTATGAGTTGACGTTTTGACCTAAGAGAGTTATCTCTTTATAGCCTTGCTTAACAAGGCATCTCGCCTCCTCGACTACGGTGTTAAAATCACGGCTTCTCTCCCTGCCACGGACATAGGGTACGATACAATAACTGCAAAAATTGTTGCAGCCGTACATAATGGGCAGCCACGCTGTAAAGCTGCCGTCACGATGTATCGGCAGACCTTCTGCTATATTTCCGTCCGATTCGGTTATGTCGAACACTCTCTTTCCGCTACATACGGTTTTATACATAAGTTCAGGGAGCTTGTGTATAACATGAGTTCCGAAAAGTAGATTCACATAAGGGAAACTCTTATATATTCTGTCGGCTATATGTTGTTGTTGCATCATACAGCCGCAAAGAGCGATTATCATATTGGGATTTTTCTTTTTCAGCGGTTTTAACGCACCTAAATTGCCGAAAACTCTATCCTCGGCGTGTTCTCTTATCGCACAAGTGTTATACAAAACGAGGTCTGCGTTTTCGACATCTTCCGTAAGCTCATAACCCATTCTTTCGAGCATACCTTTTATGCGTTCGCCGTCCGCAACGTTTCCCTGACAGCCGTAGGTGTGTACGAATGCCTTAGGTGTCGAAACGGGAAACCTTGACGATAATACCGTTTTAACTAAATTTGAATATTCCTCCTGTCGATGAAGTTCTTCTTCACTGACAAGAATTTTGCTGTTGTTTTCTTTATCACTCAACGCTGTTGTCCTCCAAGTGAACATAATAACTCATAATAATCTATAATTACTGATGATTATATCACCTTTTTGTTTTAACTTCAATAGCAACCACAACATTTAGTGATTTTTTAACGAAAAATTAGTAATTTGAAGGTAGGTGGAGCGGAGCGACCGCCGAAGGGCGGTTGCGGAGCGTAACGGCGGAATTTCGTGTTCTGCGAACGTAAGTGAGCGGGACACGAAATTCCGCCCCCCTGCTGAGATGTGGGCAAAGAAAAAACTTGCAGGCTGCAAAAATCCGCAACAAATCAATCGGATTTGTTGCGGATTAAATAGCGCAGTATCTTATTTATATTTGTACACTCTGACGTAGTCGATAACGAAATCGGCAACATAATCCTTGCCGTGTTCATCAACGGAAGGACCTGCCCAGCTTTTGTCGCTCACACCGTCCGAACCGCCTACTTCCGATGAAATTATCATAAATTCCGGAACTTTAGACGTACCGCCTAAACTTGTTCTGTAGGACTCGACACCGTTTATATAGAATATGTACTCGTCCTCATTCCATTCGACACCGTAAGTATTATACTGTGTGTAGGGATCTCTGTCCGTAACGAGGAACTGCCTGCCTATACAGCTACGCATTGTCGGAAAAGCGTATCCGTCATAGTGAACATTGTGTGAAACTCGGTTTTGTCTGAAAGACTTGTTATAAAACGCACTTTCATAAATGTCAATTTCAGCACCGTCCTCACCGGAACCGTCAACGTTGTTGACTCCCCCGCTGTAAAGCCAGAATGCGGACCATATACCGGTTGCCTGCGGACAGATACATCTTATCTCATAGTAACCGTAAGTCTGTTCAAATCTGCCCTCAGTGTCAAAAGCCGCCGAATACCAACCTGCGGGATCTCCCTCATTCACACCGTTTTCAAGATATTTCGTGTAAATGTGAAGATTTCCGTCACGAACTTCGGCAAGTGATTCGTTCCACAAACCACCCTGACGTTTAATTGTGTTATCCTTTGTAGAATTTTGATGCGGCCGCCATATCTCTTCGTTTATGCTCTCCGAGTCAAATTCGTCCTCGAAAACAAGTTCGAATTTCGACATATCAATCTCGTCACCTCTCGGATCTGTGGGAATACCGATAAGACTTCCGATCATGATAAACAGAGAAAGTGCAAAAGACGACAGCCTTGTTGCAAGTGTAAACATAGTTTCTCTCCTCTTTACGGCTGACTTATGTCAGCATTATTTACGACGGTATTATATTACTTTATACTCTTACTGTCAAGTATCCGTAAAAATCGGTGTATAAACACTTATACACCGACAAATTATGAATACCTTTTCTTAAGATGAAAGCTTTCAAGTATGAAATAAATCACCGTCAAAACATTAAGCGATATCGAAACCGGAATATAACTCGGTGAGTTGAGACAAATTACCGCAGAGGCAAGTGTGACCGCTCCGAGAAATACAACTGCTTTACCGAAAAATTCACAAAATCCGTCAGCGTCTTTATAATCCGATGATTTAACAGAATCAACGATTCCTTTAAACTTTTCTTTCCATATTCCGACACCGAATAAGGCTACTGCAAGCCCAATAGCGCCCCATATGATGTTGATGTAAATTTTCATTTTTCCTCTTTACCTTTCCTTTTCGGGAACCCGCAGAGCATGAACACGCAGGCTACCGCAAAGCTTAGTATAAATATTATAAGCGAAAATATATGAGTCGAGAAATAATCGAACAGCTTTATAAAAGCGTCTTTCTGCCCCAAGACGGCAATGCCGACACATACGGCAAAAATCGCACCCACAAGGACTGCGCCTGCCGCTGTATCCTTTGCTATTTTGGCAAGCGGCTTTCTCTCACTCGTAACAAGATCGACAACGCTTTCAACAGCCGTATTTATAAGCTCTCCCATAACTACCAAAGCATTTGCAACAAAGAGCAATGCCCAATCCTGTCTTGTGAGAACGAACCAATCGGTAAAAGTCAAAAACGAGTACATATATATCATGCAAACGATATGTATTCTCATGTTTCTCTCGTTTTTAATTGCCGTTGCGATTCCGCAAAAAGCGTATTTAAAGCTTAAAACAAGACCCTTTATTCGCTCCATTGAGATCATTCTCCGTCCATGTAATAGCTCTCGTTTCTCTTAAATCCGAGCTGTGTCAATACCGTTTCTTCTTTTTCTCTCATTCTTACAGCCTCAAGTCCGCCGTCCTCATGATCGTAACCGAGAAGATGCAACATGGAATGAACCGTCAAAAATCCGACTTCTCTTTCAAGTGAATGGCCGTACATATCAGCCTGTGCTATTGCGTGGTCGATCGAAATTACTATATCTCCGAGCATTTTCGCTCCCGTGTCATTATTTATGTCGTACACACCGTTTTCGCCTAAGGGGAACGAAAGCACATCTGTCGATCTGTCGATGTTGCGATACTCTTTGTTGAGTCTTTGTATTTCCTCGTCATTGACAAAGCGAACGCTTATCTCGGCAGAGCCTTCAAAATTCTCGTTAACTAAAACTGCATGACAGCAACGTCTGACAAGCATTCTCATTCCCGTGGGAACTTTAACTATCTTGCTGCTTCTTGAAATTATTACCTTTACCGTGTCTGTCATAATTTTTACCCTCCTCATACTTGTCATATGCTTTTATTATATCCTGTACAAGCTTGTGCCTGACAACGTCTTTTTCCGTAAGTCTTACTGTCTTGATATCGTCAACGTGTTTGAGTATTTTTATTACTTCGACCAAGCCCGACTTTTTACCGTCCGGCAAGTCGATTTGCGTGATATCTCCGGTAACGACTATTTTCGAATTAAAGCCGAGTCGTGTTAAAAACATTTTCATCTGCTCGGCTGTGGTATTTTGAGCCTCATCTAAAATTATAAAGCTGTCATCTAAAGTTCTGCCTCTCATATAAGCAAGAGGTGCGACCTCGATGCTCCCTCTTTCCTGATATTTCTGAAAGCTTTCCGCTCCCAGCATATCAAACAAAGCGTCATACAAAGGTCTTAGATACGGATCGACTTTCTGCTGAAGATCACCCGGCAGGAAACCGAGCTTTTCACCCGCTTCAACGGCAGGTCTTGTCAAAATTATCCTGTTGACTTCTTTTGCTCTGAATGCCTTAACGGCAAGTGCTACCGCAAGATAAGTCTTTCCCGTACCGGCAGGACCGATTCCGAAAACTATCGTGTTATCGTTTATAGCCTCGATATATTTCTTCTGACCGAGTGTTTTAGGCTTTACGGGTTTTCCTTTTGCCGTAACGCAAACGCAGTCAGAGGACATTTCTCCGAGCTTTTCCTCGTTCCCTTCGTTGACCATGGAAACAACATAGCGTACATTCTGATCGTTTAGCTGTTCGCCTTTGTTTATAAGCAGCAACAAACCGTTTATCGCACGAACCGCTTTTTCGACATTTTCGGCATCGCCCTGAACTTTTATTTCAGAGCCTCTGCACACCGTTTTGACATTAAATTCCTTTTCAAGCAATGTTATATTTTCATCGAAACTTCCGAATAAGCTTACGGCTTGTTCCATTCTTTCTACGTTGATCGCTTTTTCAAACAAGAGAACGCCTACTTTCCTTTGTAACTGTAGATATTATAAATCAATTTTTATATAATTTCAACACATTTTTGAATCTTTATTCCGTTTTTATGTTGATCGGAACGCTTTTTCCGATAAAATCAACGCATTTGATTTTTCCCGAAATTTCCATGTTTTTCCCTTTCCCCGATATGCTTGTCGAAACCGAAATAACATCTGAATTTTCTGTCTTAATTTCAAGTTTATTGAGATAAGCCGTAATGAGGTGTTTTCTTCTGATGTTATCGTCGGATTCGGTTTTTT
>CAYWDD010000009.1:0-15578 GCA_964456935.1 uncultured Faecalibacterium sp.
CGGGCGGGTTCTTGATGCCGGGAAGCTGAACGAAGTTGCCCGGTGTGCACATAGCACCTCTGAGAACCATGCAGCCTCTCATGGGATCGGTGTTGATGATGTCCATGTCGCCGTAGTAAACGTTACCCATGTCATAGCTAAGATAGTTGAAAACAAGAGAAACGCAGTTCTCGTCTTTTACATAGACCTTTTCTTCGGGAGTTGCTGCTGTGTCGTCTGCTGAGCCGACCATTGCAAACGAACCGAAGAGCATAAGCACTGCCAATACTACCGATATGACCTTTTTCATAGAATTTTCCTCCATTTCTGTATATCATTATAAGCTAATGATTTAAGTTCTTTTCGATTATATCATGTGATCCTTGTCTTTTCAAGAGTTTTTTCAAAAAATATTCGATTTTTGTGCGGATTTAATTTAATTTTAATAAGTATTATACAATTTTGCACTGTTTTTTAAAGAAATGCCGACAATTATTAAATGTCTGTCACTTTTCGGCACTTATTTCTATTCCGTTTTCGCTAAGCAGTTTTGCCGTGACACCCATTCCGTCTTTGAGTTTGCCGCTGAAAGAGCCGTCGTAAACTTGACGTGAGCCGCAGGACGGACTGTTTTGTTTGAGTACGGCTTTCTTTACTTTGTACTTTTTGCAAAGTTCAAGTGCGGCTTTTGCTCCGTTTTCAAAGTACACGGTGTTGTCCTTGCCGTCGATGCTCATCACCTTTTGACCGACTATCTCACTCGGCTCTCTCGGTGTCGGCATACCGCCCATGACTTCGGGGCAGATAAGCAACGCCTTTCCGCTGTCGTAGAGTTCCTTTATCTTGGGGTCGTACTTCGTCTTTCCGTCGTATCGGCAATACACTCCGCAAAGGCAAGCACTTACAGCGTACTCGTATTCTGTTTTGCTTTCGTCAGGTACAAACTGTATCATATCAGTGAAAAATCCGCCTTGTTTATCTTGTCGGTGATGACCTCAAGTGCCGCCTTGTACACCTTAGTTCCTGCGTTGATAAAGCTTTCGTTATCCTCGGCAGAACAGAGCATTGCAAAAGTCTTGCCGATGTCCTCGGCTATATCGCCGCCGTTTCTTACGCAAGCATAATAAAACGAAAAAGCCATTCCGTCCGATATGTTCGAGTAGAAACCCGATGATTTCTTCTGAAGTGCGTCGTACATAGAATTGATAGCCGTCGTTGAAAGCATTGGAGCGGAAATAAGCATTTGCAAATTAAGCTCCGCAGCAAAAACCAACAGTACCTTTATTTGATATATGATGTCGGACTTCATGAACTTCTGAGGAAGAAGTTCCTCAATGTCAACGTCAATGTCGCCAAGCTCTTTGCCTAAGGCTTTGGCTTTGTCGATGTTACCGTTGGCTCTGTGTTCTTTCATCACTTCGATGACAGCGGATATGTCCGAATTGTCATCATCTTTCGCACCGTTATAAATTTTTATATTCTCAGACATAGGAACACCTCCTGTATCATTTCTGAGCCTCTGCTTTTTTCTGTTGTCTTTTCTTCTTTGCTTTATATTTCAAAAGTTGTTCGAAATTCTCCTGCGGTGTTGTATAGTCGCCTATCTTTCTCGGCTGTGAGCTGTACATTCCGTGGAAGTCGCTGCCGCCTGTCATGAGAAGTTTATGCTCCTTGGCTTTAGCTTTGAGGTACTCGACCTGCTCCAGGCTGTTTTTCGGATGCCAGACCTCAACACCGTCAAGTCCCATTTCGATAAGCTCGTCCAAAAGTTCAAAGCTGTCGTACTGACCGGGGTGAGCCAAAACCGCTATTCCCTCAGCCTCGTGTATAGCCTCGATTATTTCTTTCGGTTCGGGGTACTCGGCTTTATATAAAATATTATTCTCACTTTCCGGACTGAATAATTCATCGAAAAGTTCGCCGAAAATCGAATTTGTGTATCCGCACTCGACAAGTGCGTGCATTATATGTTGTTTAAATATGTTGGTCGAACCCGAGGCACATCTGACAACAAAGTCGGGCGTTATGGGGAAACGCTGTGCCGCTTTGAGAATCATGAGCTGACCGACTCTCTTTCTCGATGATGATATCTTCTTGCAAAGTCCCTCTAATCTGTCGGGGTACTCCGGAAGATAGCAAAGGATATGAGCTTTTCTTCCTCTCTTTGTATCAAATGCCGAGAACTCGACACCGGGAATGACCTGTAAGCCGAGTCTGTCGCCTATCATCTGTCCCCTTCTTGTTCCCGCAAGACTGTCGTGATCAGTTATAGCTATAGCTGTCATGCCGCTTTTCTTAGCTACCATTATTAAATCATCTATTCCCAAAGAGCCGTCTGACAGCTTCGTGTGGCAATGTAAATCTACAGACAAAAATATAACCTCCCTCAAAATATAATAAAAAAGGACAAATGCCCTCAATTTACTTTACGCTTATAATTTTACTATTTTTTAATAAAAATTTCAAGAGTATTGCGTAAAAAAAGTCGAAATTTTACGCAATACTCTCCACATTTTTTCACATTATTCGGATTTAATTACCAAATCTTGTCAAAAGATAAAAGCTTATCTGTTATCTCGGACAACACCTGCGTAAGACAAGCCTCTTGCCTTTCGTTCATCTCACGATAGGTTTCGACTGCCGCATCGTCCGCATCATCACTTATCTTTCTGATGCTCAAAAACGGTATTTCAGCCTTGTCGCAAACAGATGCTATCGCTGCCGATTCCATATCGAAAGCGTTTATGGAGAATTCGTTTTTGTAAAACTCTTTTCTTTCTTTATCTGCCAAGAATACGTCGCCCGTGCCGAGCTTTCCCTCTTTGAGAGCGGAGATCTCTCTTGCAAGAGATAAAAGAAGTTCGTCCGCTTTATAGAGATAGGTCTGTCCGTCGGGCTTTTCACCCAGCTTATAGTTTATGGCTGTAAGGTCAAAGTCACACTCGATGTAGGTCGTGCCTATTATCATGTCCTCACGTCTGCACTTTGAAACCGCACCCGACAGTCCTGCATTCATGATGAAATCGGCTTTATCCTCAGAGATGAGATATGCCGCCGCACTTGATGCGTTGACCTTTCCGATTCCGCACTTGACGGCTACGACTTTGATTTCTCTGCCGTCTTTTTCGATTTTATATTCAAGACTTTCGTTGCCGTGTCTTATCTTCTTTTCGGGAGAAAATTTCTCTGCATATTTTTCATACGGAGCGTATTCCATTGAATCCGCAAATATAAGTCCAATCGTCTTTGTCATAATTTTACCTTTCCTTTTTCATGTATGGTCACTGCTTATTTGCAAGTCTTATTTCAGTCTGTACAGCCTTCCTACATTCTGCCTGCCGTAAATTCACTACAGCGGGGGCGGGAGCTTACCACACGCCTCGCTATGCTCGGAAGTGCCAAGCTCCCGCCTCCTGTTCAAACCGACTTTATGCCTAAAAAGACAGATATTTACATCTGTCAAACTGCCGCCCTTGGGCATAATATGTATTAGCCGATGAAGTTAAACTTCTTTTGTGCTTTCGTGAAATTGAGATCGGTGGTATCGCCTTATAAAGCGATACCCACGGGGAGCCGATCAAGGCTTATGCCCTTTTCACTCAAAGAGGGACTGCTGTTGCTTAAAACGGTAAACCGTTTCCGTTTTAAGTGTGGCAGTCCCTTGCGATTTTAATTTGACTTTTGAGCCTTTTTATCCGATATCTTCATAACTATAAGTATAGTCACCATGACTATCGGGAATACAACTCCGCAAAGTATACCTTTCTTCAAGTCACCGTCAAAGAAACCTGAGGCTGTTCCTACGGCACTGGGTCCGAGTGAACAACCGAGGTCACCCGAAAGTGCCATCATGGAGAACAGTATCGTTCCGCCTTTTAAGTTGCCGACCGAAAGAGCGAATGAACCCGGCATAAGTATTCCGACCGAGAATCCGCATAACGCACAGCCAATAAGCGATAATACAGCTGACGGTGAAAGCGTTATGATAAAGTAACTTACAACGCAAAGGGAAAGACTTGCTATCATTGTGGTTTTAAGATCCAGCTTAACGCTGAACTTAGCAAAGAGAAGTCTTGCAACGCCCATCATAACAGAGAACATAAGTATACCTGCAAGGTCGCCTGTTGACTTTGAAACGTTGAGCGACGCCTCTGCAAAGGTAGACACCCACTGTTCGACAGCCTGTTCGCTTGAACCTGCAAGTACAACGAGTACAAGCATGACCCAAAATGTTTTCATCTTGAACAGACTCTTGAACGGTATTTCCTCTCTGTCAAGCTCGTTTACGGGAACTTTTGAAATAAAGACCGCATTGAGTATGGGTATTATGCCCCAAATAACAGCTAAAATTCTCCAGCTGCCTGTTCCGAAGAAATGGAAGAAAAGCGTTGAAACCAAAACAACGAGAACACTTCCCCAGCAGTAACCCGAATGTAAAAAGCTCAATGCACCTGCCGTTGATTCCGACGGGCAGGATTCGACTATGATGTTGACGATAACTTCCGCTACCGCAACACCTGCTGCGTACAGGAAAACACAAAAGGCTATCCCTAAAAATTTGTTGCTCATAATTTCAGGCAATATCGCAAGCAGCATTATTCCCGCTGCCGTGACAAGGTGCGATATCACGCAACACCTCTTTAAGCCGAAAGCTTTTATAAGCTTAGGTGCGATAAGGTCAAATATGACCTGTGTTGAAAAGTTGATAGTTACGAGCAAGGTCGTTTTTTCAAGCGAGATGCCGTAGTCGTTTTGGAATGTTACGAAAAGCAACGGAACAAATACGCCCGTGATTGAAAGGACGAGATATCCGATGAACGATGCCGCAACAGTGTGCTTATAATTCAGTGTTTTCATTATTTAACGCTCCGATTTGTTGATTTTAACCTTACATCTTGCCGTAAAGTCGGGCAAGAGCTTTTTTATTATCATGTATATTAGATATCCCAGCACTCCGCCGAGTGTGTTCAAGATAACGTCGTCTATGTCCGAGGCTCTGTCTTGCGGAATTTGACAAATTTCGACAAAAACCGAACAAGCGGCGGTTATCAAAACGCATTTAAAAAATCCCGATTCATTGTACAGCAAAGCGATGAAAAACGCTATCGGTGCAAAGACGGCAAGATTGCCGATAAAGTTTATGATAAAGAACGTTCCTTTTACACCGAACGATCTGTATATCTCCTTAAACGGCACAAGATTTATCCTGTCATAGCCTCTGTTAAAGGTAAGAACTCCGTCACCGTTTATGAAAAACTCCGGGATCACTGTTTGTGATATCAATGCTGCCGAGAACATAATGAAGAGTACCGACATTATTTCGTGTTCCTTTGTCGTTTCTTTTCCCGATTGTAAAAGCCGCTTTTTTCTGCTTTTTCTCCACAAAAGAGCAAAAGGAAGGGATATAAGTGCGACCGACAGCATTTCAGTCAAGTATCTTATTATTGATGTCATTTCAGATTTTGCATACCCTGTAAACGAAGTCGGCTACGCCCTGAGAAACTTCTTCAAAAGCTCTGCTTTCGTTGAGTATTTCGTGTCTGCATTCGGGATAAAGCTTAAGAGTAACGTCCTTGACTCCTGCCGCCTTAAGTCCGTCAGCGACTTCCTTGACACCTTTGCCGTATGCACCGACGGGGTCTTCTTCACCTGCTATGATGTACACGGGAAGATCCTTGTTGAATCCGCTGTACCAATCCTTGGAAGAAACATAGTCGAGTATAGCCATAAGGTCGTGTGAACCTGCGACTGTGAACAAGAAACCGCAGTCCTCATCGGCAATGTATTTATCGACTATATCCTGATCTCTTGTCAGCCAGTCGAAATTCGTTCTGCCCTCACAACGCTTGTTGTATGAGCCGAAAGACATCTTATCTATAAGTTTACTTCTGTGGTGGTCGCCCTTGACCTTGCCGATAAGGTCTGCAAGACCCATACCTATGCTTGCAAGCGGATTTGCACCCGATGTTCCGCAAAATACAGCACCGCATATATCCTGTGAGTATTTAAATGAGTATGCTCTGGAAACAAATGAACCCATGCTGTGACCGAAGAAAACGAGAGGCTTTCCCGGATTCTCTTTCTTTGCTATCTCTGTCAGCTTATGACAATCCTCGACAAAGTTTTTCCAGCCGTCCTGCTTTCCGAAAAATCCGAGTTCATCTCTTGAAGAAATGCTCTTGCCGTGACCGATATGGTCGTTGATGTAAACAGCTATTCCTCTGTCGCAAAGGTACTGTGCGAACGCCTCATATCTTTCAAGATGTTCAGCCATACCGTGAGCTATCTGAATTATAGCTTTCACGCTGTCTTTGTCGTCGGGCAAAAAACTTGCGGCATGAATGTTTGCAAGACCCGATACCGACGGAAAATAAAATTCGTTCTTAACCATGATATTGCCTCCTCTTAAATTATAATATCTCGCCGTTTTCTATTGCCGAGATTTGGTCGATTCTTCTCTGATGTCTGCCGCCCTCAAATTCGGTTTCGAGGAAAACATCAACAAGTTCAAGTGCAAGACCCACACCGACGACTCTTCCACCCATGCAAAGAGCGTTTGCGTCATTGTGAAGTCTTGTGTACTTAGCACTGAAATAATCCGAGCAGCAAGCCGCTCTTATTCCCTTGACCTTGTTTGCCGCCATGGAAATACCTATTCCCGTTCCGCAGCAAAGTATTGCCTTTTCACACTCTCCGCCTGTTACGGAAAGGCAAGTTGTTTGAGCTATTTTTGCGTAATCGACAGATTCGGGGCTGTATGTTCCGAAGTCCTTATACTCGATTCCTTTTTCGTCAAGGTGCTTTTTTATTGCTTCCTTTAATTCGTAACCACCGTGGTCTGCTCCTAATGCTATCATGACAAATTCTCCTTTTTCTTTTTCAGCTCCCTTTCCGCTTGCGGAAGTCTGAGATACATCGGCATCAGTTTTTCGGGCGTCACAGTTTCGCCTTTTTCAGCTTTGATCTGCCCGACAAGTGCAGTCGATGACGCACGTTGATACCTTAATATCTCGCTTGCAACAGCACAAGGGAGTCTGTCTTTGTAATAATTATAGCAAAGCTCTGCTCCGTCACCGACAAAAACTATCGGTTTCGGGAAAGTCAAAAGCTTTTCTTCCATGTCTTTTATCGCAACAGCTTCGTCATCGCTCAGCCGTTCGACCGTTTCACCGCATTTAAATGCCGCAGTGTACACCTGTGAGCATCTTGCGTCCATTGCACTGACAGCGGTAAAACCTGTGCCGATAAGATTATATGCAAGAGATTCAAGTGTAGAAACCTCAACACAAGGTTTACCTGTCGGCTGTGCCATACCCTTTATTGCCGCAACACCTATGCGTACACCGGTAAAAGAACCCGGTCCGTTGTTCACGGCAAAAAGGTCTATATCGCCCACCTTAACTCCCGCACCGTCCAGCACGGTCTTTACCATAGGCATAAGTGTCTGAGAATGTGTAAGTCCCGTATTGGTAAAACACTCGCTGATTATTTTTCCGTTATCCGTAACAGCCGCACTTGCCGCTTTAGCCGACGTATCAACTGCCAATATTTTCATCAAAAATGCCTCCCGTCACGGTTATTATTCTTTCGTTATCGCTTTCGCCACGTTCTATTTCGACCCTTACAGAGTCATCGGGCAAAGCGTTTTCTATATTTTCGCTCCACTCTACCAAGAGTATTGCTCCCATGTCTATATATTCAAAAAAACCTGTTGTATAAAGGTCGTTCCAGCTGTCAACACGATACATATCGAAGTGATATATCGGCGGTTCTCCGCCATACTCATTGACAAGTGAAAACGTAGGACTTGACACTTCCGCATTGACACCTCTGCCTTTTACAAAGCCTCTTGAAAATGCGGTTTTACCCATACCCAAGCCACCGAAAAACGCTATGACAGTACCGCTATTGAGTTTTTTAGCTATCTCCTCGGCAAACTGTTCTGTTTCAGCCGAGCTTTTTGTGATTCTTTTGAGCATAGGGTTTCTCCTTTTGCAGGTGGTTTGTAGGTCATGGTTGATTTCGGTTTGTTCAGCTTTTCGGTTTTTGCTTTCCGTCAGTTTCTGCAACGAGCGATGCCATTGGCACTCTCCTCGCCTTGCTCGGAGAGTGCGCAATGCCATCGCTTGCCGCCCCTCCGCCCCGGCACCCTACCCGGGTCTGAGCCTCAATTTCACCGTATCCGACACCTACTGTCTGAAATCTAACACATAGTATATCACAAATTCCCAAGAAGTTAAAGTATTTCTCTTGAAATATCAACAATTTCATAATATAATCTATTTAAACTATGATAAAAGAAGAGAAAGGAGGACTTTTTTGTTTGCCTTTATTAAAAAGGCTGTCAAAGAAACGGATAAACTGCTTATAACTTTGTGCCTTATGCTGTCGGCTGTCGGATTCGTTGCGGTTTCCAGTGCAACACATTCATCGGTCGATGACGGTGAGTTTTTCTCCCGTGAGGCAAAGGTTATGATAATCGCCGTCGCACTCGGCTTGCTGATGGCTCTCGTGATTTCCTTTTTCGATTACGATTTCATATTGAAAATCTGGCCGATAATCGGCATCGTCGCTTTGGGTCTTATGCTGATTCTTTTTCCGTTCGGCTGTGCGCCAACGGGTCGAGATGACTCTATATGCTGGCTCAAAATTACGAGTACACTGTATTTTCAGCCGTCGGAAGTCGTAAAGATAGGCTTCGTCATCACGTTTGCCGCCCATTGCAACATGGTCAAGGACGATCTTAAGTCTTTCAAGAACGTCTTGCTTTTGGGCATTCATGCCGGAATATTCATCATACTCGTCGTACTCACAGGTGATATGGGTTCGGCACTCATCTTCGCTATGATGTTCCTTGCTATGATGTACACGGCAGGTGTCGATAAGATTTATTTCATCTTAGGGCCGCCGGTCGTTGCCGCTGTTTTACCCGTCGCTTGGTACAAGGTTTTCGGTACGATTCAGCGAAACAGAATTTTGGCTTTGATTTATCCCGATCTCTATCCAAACGAGATATATCAGCAAAATCAAGCGGCAAAAGCCATGCAAAACGGCGGACTTTTCGGAACGGGACTTTTCAACGGTGTGTATCACCATGTCGTACCCGAAAATCAAAACGACATGGTATTTTCCGTAATTTGTGAGGAGTTCGGCTTTGTCGGAGCTATGGCTTTGATGGCGTTATTCGCATTTTTGATAGTCAAAATAATCATGATAGGTAAGAAATCCGGCAGCTATCCGGCAAGAATAATGTGCAACGGCATTGCGTTCATGCTCGGCAGTCAGATAGCGGTCAACATCGGAATGTGTACAAAGCTTTTGCCTGTTATAGGAATCACACTTCCGTTTATAAGTGCAGGCGGTTCATCGTCACTGTGTCTATACCTTGCGATAGGAGTCGTATTAAGCGTTTCACGGTACAGCCGAGAACAAGCGGCAGGAGATTTCACCTACAATAATCTTTCATTAAGAGGAATACGAACATGATAAATTGACCCTGTGAGCAAATCACAGGGTCTTAATTTATGTACAAAAAACCTCCCTGAAATCAGGGAGGTCCATTCGTCTTTATTAGCTTTTTATAAAAAGTTAAAGCATTAGAAGAAAATCACGCGTGTTTTTTTCTTGTGCATACGAATGCTGCTGCCGAAGCAACTGAAAGTGTTGCGATAGCAACCATAACTGTTGAAGTGTCGCCTGTCTGAGGTACAGTATTTGTTACAGTCTGCGGCTCTGTTGAGTCAGCCTCTGTTGTTTCCGGTGTTGTGTCTTCTTCTACGCCACCGAGATAAAGGTTAGCAAAGAAGTTAACGATATCGTTATCAAGAAGTGACTCGATTATAGCTGAATCAAGACCCAATGTCTCAAGAACGCCACCGAATGTATCCATTATACCTGCAACACCTGCACCTGTACCCTGATTTCCGCTGAGGATTGATGAAATATCGAAATCACCAAAGCTGAAACCACTAAGGTCGATGCCTTCACCGCCGAGAGCTGATGTCAAACCGTCAAAAAGAGTTGTGAGTGAGCTGAGATCAAGACCCTCTGTGAAAGAAGTGAGAAGACCTGACGGATCGAATCCGCTGAGAATATCACTGCTTGAATCACCGTCGCTGTCTGAGCCGCCTGTAAGACCGCCGAGAAGTCCGGTAATTGTGCCGAGGATATCAGTTTCACCAAGACCAGCCTCAAGATTGCCTGCAGCGTCCTTAATGCCGTCGATGTCAAAACCGCTGAGATCAAGACCGCCGAGAGATGATGAAAGATCACCAAGAGAGTCGCCGATATTGTCGATGTCGATTAATCCGTCAGATGCAGCAAATGCGGGAACGCAAAGGCAAGCCATCATAGCGATTGCTACTAACACACTGAATACCTTTTTCATAATTACTTACTTCCTTTCTAAATATTTATATTATGGCATATAGCCATGATACACAGGTAATAATACTACAGTTCTTCAAAAAAATCAATACTTTTGTTAAAAAATAAGTAAAAATATTACCAATTGATGAATATGTCGAGTCCGTCAACCGAGAAGTTCTCGCCTTCGATAAATTCAAACTCTTCGCAGTTTTCAAGACCTTTGATAAACGCCTTACGCATTGTTTTGTCTTTCATAGTGATTCTTGAGTTTATATTGAGTTCCGAACGGTCGGAATACTTCTTAAGCTTTCCGGGAACGAAACCTGTACACCACCAATATTTACCGTAATCTCTTGAAAGGAGTTCTTCACCGTTTCTGTAGAACGTCATATCCATTTTAAGAGCTTCTTCGTCGTTTGCACAGTCGTAGTGGTCAACACTTCTGTCTTTCGGCTTTGTATAAACACCTATCTCAGCACCTATAAATACGCCGCCGTACTGACCTTTCCACATCTGAACCATCCAGTTCTTGTCACCGTAATCAAAGTATATTCTTGCCGTATCGTAATACATAAATACGAACTGAGCGCCGAAGTCATATACTTTATTGAAACCGAAATGTCTTTGCCACGGGTCGTCCTCTGTGTAGTAGAAGTTGCCCTCGTCATTGAATAGATAGCTCATGAATCCCTGTGAAGTCTGAGCTGCCTGCTGAATGTTTTTATCGGTTGACGCCACTGTCTGCTTAGTTGTTGTGGGTGCCGTTGTTGTGGTTGACGGTGCTGCCGTTGTTGTCGGCTTAGTCGTACTCGGTGCGGCACTTGTGGTATCTGTGTTAAAGGTCGTAAAAGATGTATCCGAGGCTGAAGTGCTTTCAGACGTCGGTTCTTCCGATGTCGGAGCTTCTGTTGACGGTGCTGCCGTATCCGGCTGCTGAACCTGACCTTGCGTATCAACAACACTGATAACAGGATTGTTTATCTGCTGGCTTTTGGTCAACTGTCTGACCGCAACAAATGATGCAATACATATAGCAACAAGAGCCACGATCGCAACCGTTATTTTGTTTACTCCCATTTTTTCTACCTCCTGAAAGTACAAAAAGATATATATTGATAGGATAACAGAATTTTTTGATTACGTCAAGACTGAAATAATCAATAATTGTAATTTTTGAGTCGAATTTATGAATGTTTACGATTGATTTACAAATTTCATCTGAAACCGACTGCGACCGCAAGGGGCATCGAACCCCTTGCGGTCGCCAAAGGACGCAGGCACGTTCGGTACTGCCTCATGCCTGCGGCATGAGGCAGTACACGTCCGCACCTGCCGCCCGCCCTGCGGGCGGGCGGTTCCCTCACTTAACTCCTTCAATCATTTCAATATACGCTCTTGCAAAAGTCGAACCTGCCGTCTTGCTGACAACATTCACTTCTTCGTTCTCAGTGAAAAGTGAACGGTAAGCGTTGTCTGTTAATACATAGCCTGCCTGATCGTTGCAAAGTCCGAATACCATTATATTGTCACAGTCGGTGAAACTTTCGAGAGGATCAAAGTCCCAAGTGCCGCCTGTCCAGCTTTCTTCTTCGCTCGTTACCGCACCGTCGTAGATTATGCCAGCCTCAAATTCACCGGGGCAAAGGAAAATACCGACACTTGAACCGAGTTCCATGTACCCGATCTCAGTCACCATTTTGTATTTACCCGAATCCTTGACTATGACTGCGTTGAGAATGTCCTCTCTCGTTGCGAGAGTGAGTATTCCGTTTGTCACGTCAAGTTTGACTTCGCTGTGAGTTATACCGAGTGTGGGCGAGAGCGATTCTTCGTTTGATATCGTCTTGACCCTTTCGGCTATTGCGTTTGCGTACGACTTAACGTTTTCTATGCTTGCAGCACCTTCAACGCTTGTGAGTGATCTCTCGGTCGAAATCGCAAGCTCCGCACCCTGAATGTAAACAACGTTTGCACCGACGGTTTCATTGATGTTCTTTTCTATATAGTACGGGAAGTCAGCCGAAAGCTTGTCGGTAGATGCTCCGAGGGAAACAGGGTGAATACCTGCCTCTAAAATCCAAGTTTCGCTTGAACCGTCATCGGGAGTGAAACGAAGTCTGTGTATGTTTTCGTCATAGAAGTACGGTGTACGCTTGTCTTTGACGTATTCGCTTATGTTTGCCTCACCGTAAGAGAGAGAACCCGACTTCATGTTTTCAACTGCCTCTTTCATGCAATCAACAGTCACATTGAAAAGGTTCTCCATGAACTGCTTGTTCTTTTGTACCTTTATCATGTCAAGCTTTTCACCGATTGCCGCATTGCCTGTGTTGAGAATGAGCGCCTGTGCAAGCGGTACACCCATTCCGAGAGTGTCAATGCATGAGTGCTGATGAAGTACGGATACGTTTACGCTGACAACTCCGTTTTCTCTTGCAAAATCGGATATTCTGTTTCTTATCTCCTGTACGTCGCCTCTTGAAATTCCGAATCCGTCAATTGCAGCATAAAGCACAATTCCGCTCGTACCATCGCTTAAAGCGAAAACTCTGACTCGCTGGTCATCTAAAACCTCTGTAGGCACTCTGCCTTTGAAAGCCTCAAGGCCGCCTGCGAGGAAATACTTTCCGTTCATGATGTCGAGTCCGTCGATAAGCGATGCACCCGAGTACCCCAAACGCCATTCGTTGTCGCTCGTTGCCTGTGAGCCGAAATTGTCGTTTCCTGTATAAAAATCCTTGCTTTGGTAATTCTCCGAATTGTCCCACTTTCCGTCATAGCCCGGCCAATATTTGTTGAGATAAGTCAAAAGTATCTCGACAACCTTGTCAAGCACGGAGTAGACCGTATTTGTCACACTTTCGGGAATTTCGATTGTTTTTGCACTTGCCGGAACGGTGAAAACCGAAAACATCAGTATTACCGCAACTGTAAATGCTGTCAATTTCTTAGTCATTGTGTTATCCTCCTCATAAAAGATGATACTATTATACTATAGTGCAAGCGGTTATTCATGGACACTTTGTTAATTTCCGACATATTGCCACATAATTACCTACTGAAGGGGTAGCTTTTTATGAAATCCTACAAATTCACCGAAATTTCAAAATTTATGTTGACAAAAGCACTTTGCAGTGTTAAAATCCAAATATCCTAAGATTTTGAAAGGAAGTTAAGTCATGAAAAGATCAACTCGTATGACCGACAAGTTTATGATGTGCATGAACACCATGTACACATTTCGTCATGCCGATTTTTTCGATGTGCTTTCTTGATCCGATACGGACTTAGGGCTTAATAAAGGCTGTAAGGGGGAGCTTCATCGAGGCTTCCCCCTTTTTAAATTCGCAAATATTTTTTAAAGGAGTTTTTATCATGAAAAAAGTAATTTCAATCGTAATTGCGGCTGTCCTTACCTTAACGGCAGTTTTGGCATTGACCGCTTGCGGAAACAACGAGTCTAAGGGTGTAACTATTGCCGTTCCTTCCGACACGACAAATGAGGCAAGAGCTCTTCTTCTGCTCCAAGACCTCGGTTACATCAAGCTCAGTGACGGTGCAGGCATAACGGCTACTATCAAGGACATTGCCGAAAACCCGTACAACATCACGTTCAAAGAGTCAGAGGCGGCACAGCTTGCAAATGTTCTTCAGGACGTTGACTACGCTGTTATCAATTCAAACTATGCTCTTGCGGCACAGCTGAGTCCCTCAAAGGATTCTCTTGCACAGGAAGGCTCATCTTCAGCCTACAGCAACATTCTCACTGTAAAAGAGGGCAACGAAAACACAGATAAGATCAAGGCTCTCAAAGCCGCTCTCGAAAGCAAAGAGGTTGCCGACTTCATAGGTGAAAAGTATAACGGTGAGGTCGTAAGCACAGTTGACAACACAACTGACGGCTATGACAACAGCATTGACTACTCGGGTCTTGCAGGCACAGAGATCACAGTTGCCGCATCTCCCACACCTCATGCGGAGATACTCGCTGTCGCAAAGGACATTCTCGCTAAGAAAGACATCACACTTAAGATAATCGAGTACACCGACTATGTTCAGCCGAACAACGTAGTTGAAAGCGGTGAGATCGACGCTAACTATTTCCAGCACACACCTTATCTTGATGACTTCAACGCTCAGAACGGAACTCACTTGGTTTCAGTTGCCGCTATCCACGTTGAACCTCTCGGTATCTATGGCGGCAAACAGACTTCACTTGATGCGATAAAGGGTTGATATAATGATAGAAATAGAAAATCTGTCAAAATCGTTTAAAACCGATTCAGGAACATTTTACGCTTTGAAAAACGTTTCCCTGAAAATAGACGACGGTGATATTTTCGGTGTTATCGGAATGAGCGGTGCGGGAAAAAGCACACTCGTCAGATGTATCAATATGCTTGAAAGACCGACCGAGGGTACGGTAAAAATAGACGGCATTGATATAGGAAAGCTCTCCAAGGCGGAACTGCGTCAGACAAGAAGAAAGATAAGCATGATTTTCCAAGGCTTTAATCTTCTCATGCAACGCACCTGTCTTAAGAACATATGCTTCCCGATGGAGCTTGCCGGAATAAAAAAAGCCGAGGCAAAGAAGAAAGCTTTGGAGCTTTTGGAAATTGTCGGATTACCCGACAAAGCCAATGCGTACCCGGCACAGTTATCGGGAGGTCAGCAGCAGAGAATAGCCATTGCAAGAGCGCTTGCAATGAATCCCGAAGTGCTTTTATGTGATGAGGCAACAAGTGCCTTAGACCCGAAAACCACCCATGCGATACTCGACCTTATTCTCAACATAAACAAAAAGCTCGGAATAACGGTCATAATCATAACTCACCAGATGAGCGTTGTCGAAGAAATATGCAACAAGGTTGCTATCCTCGACGAGGGTGTCGTTGTTGAACAGGGCGATGTCGAAACGGTGTTCTCGAATCCCAAATCAGCTGCGGCAAAGCGTCTTGTATTCCCCGAAAACGCAAAGAACGAAGAAGTTGCGAATGTCGGTGGATTCAGAAAGCTCAGAGTTGCATTCAACGGTGCTAAAGCGACCGCAACACCTTTGATAGCTCAAATGGCAGTTGACGAACACATTTCCGCAAGCATACTTGCTGCATCGACAAAGAGCATAGGCGAAAAAGCTTACGGCAATATGATACTCGGTGTCGAGGACGACGACTTTGTTGTCGCAAGAGCCAAAAAGTACCTGACACAGGACAAGGATATAACCGTTC
>CAYWDD010000009.1:15678-17565 GCA_964456935.1 uncultured Faecalibacterium sp.
TTTGTTGTCGCAAGAGCCAAAAAGTACCTGACACAGGACAAGGATATAACCGTTCAGGAGGTGAGTGACGATGCTTGAAAGAATGTTTTCTTCCGAGGCAATAGAGGAGGCTCTTTGGATACTTAAAAACGAGTTTCCGCTTGCTATATGGGAAACGGTATACGTCACTGTCCTTGCGACGGTGTTTGCCATAATCATCGGCTTACCCTTGGGTGTATTACTTGTTGTCGGTGACAAGGACGGTGTACTGCCAATCCCAAAACCGATAATGAGCGTATTGAACGTTGTGATAAACCTCCTGCGTTCCGTACCGTTCCTTATACTTATGATAATGGTATTCCCCTTGACAAGACTTATCGCAGGAACGGCTGTAGGCACTACGGCATCAATAGTTCCGCTTGTTATTGCGGCTTTCCCGTTTATAGCAAGACTTGTAGAGGGCAGTTTAAGAGAAGTTGACCCGAGGATAATCGAGGCAGCTCAAAGTATGGGTGCATCACCCATGCAGATAATCGTCAAGGTCATGCTCCCCGAAAGCGTGCCGTCGCTCATTTCAAACTTCACGATAGCCGTCACCACCATTTTGGGGTACACGGCAATGAGCGGTATAATCGGCGGCGGCGGACTGGGAAAGATAGCGATAAACTACGGCTATTACAGATATAAATATTTAGTTATGCTCATAGCTGTTGTTTTGCTGATAATCCTCGTTCAGATATTCCAAAGCGTAGGAACAAAGCTTTCCGTTAAGACGGACAAGAGAATACGAAATAAGGAATAAGATTTTTAAAGTCAAGCTAAAGACACCCCCGAATCTGAAATTCAGATTCGGGGTGCTTATTGCGTTTCAGCGGCGGTTAAGGGGTTTAATCAGCTTTTAAAACAACCTGTCTACCTGTTAATTGTTACTGACAAGAGGATAACTTCCAAGTCGATTTAACGTTCCAGCTCGGAGAGGAAATTCTGTCATATGTATATCCGAGAGGTGTGTTGTTGAACATAACCGTCTTGTATGAATCATATCTGACAGTGATTTTGTAAGTACAATTGGGGTCAAGCGAAATTTTCTTTGTTTTTCCACCGTTCCAGTTAACTGTCGTTCTGCTGTTCTTAGTTACGTTATATACGGTGATTTGATAATATCCGTAGTAATCGCTGACTTTCTTTGTCTTATTTCCCGTAAGCGACTTGCAAGTTATGGTCTGTTTACTCTGCTGAAGAGTTACCGAACTTGCACCGGGATAAAAATAGTTAGCTTTGGTTCTGACATATATGGTTGCAGAACCGCTTCCGCCCGATGTTCTAGCAGATGCCGTTGTTGCCAAGCCGCACAAAGTAGTTGCGATCATGATAACGCAAAGAACTAATGATAAAATTTTCTTTGACTTTTTCATAACATTTCACCTTTTTGTTAGTTTATTTTGCAGAGTAATTTTTCAATACAGTGCCGTGAAACGCTATGCACTTTTCTATCCCTCCGCAAAATAAATAAAAAAGTGCGGCAACCGAAGTTGACGCACCAAAAAAGCAAACTCCGATTGTCGCCAAACAAACTTCATAGAATGGGATACTTAGCCTCACCACACCATTAGGAATTCGCATTTTTTACAAACACAAATTTGATGTAGGAAACTAAAGACATAATTATCCCATAAAAGATAAAAATATCCCACGTTTTTCATATGAAGTTCATTTGGCACAATTATTGTACCACATAGTAATTCAAAAATCAACATTAAATTTTAAAACACGCTTTGAGAAAACATATCCCCACGTTTTGTAAACGTGGGGATATGTTTTAGACAAAAAAATAAGCCACCCTATTGGGTGGCTCGCTGAGTGTCGGCATCGACCTATTTTCCCGGGCCGCTTCCAGCCAAGTATCTT
>CAYWDD010000010.1:0-16901 GCA_964456935.1 uncultured Faecalibacterium sp.
AGGCGGTTGCGGAGCGTAAGGCGGCAGATTGCGTACTCCCCGAGCCGTAAGGCGAAGAGGGAATCTAGATGTTAGACATTAGATTTTAGATATTAGACGTGCAAAATTTAAAATGTTGCACAGTGGGAAACTAACATGACTTTTGATTTTATTGCAACTCCTCTCTGTAAACAAACCAAAAGCCGGAACACAATTTTGCATCTTGCATTTTAACCCCTCCGCACGATGCGTTAGCATCGTGCGGAGGGGTTAATGACGATTGATATATACTGTGTCAAATGAAACAGTATTGTCTTATTTTGTCTTGTTGGGTTTCTTTATCTTATTAAGACGTCTGTTTATATCGAGTATCTGCTCTTTTGTGAATAAGCCGCCTGCCATCATGCAAACACGCTTTATTGTAAAGCTCTTTCCCATGTTGATAAGGTCTTTGTTTATCTTCATGCCGCTTGCCATATCTGCCATGCCGCCTGTTTTCCCTCCGCTTTTCTTCATCGTGGAAACGACGTTCAAAACGGTCTTTATAAGTACGAGCTTGCCCTTGAACGTGGCGAAAATATCCTCGATAGTGTCGTTTACGCTGAGATATCCCGGAGGTGTTTCTATCTCAAACCAGTTGATGACCGCTCCTTCTTCCTTTAAAATGTAATCAGGATTCGGCTCGTCTACCCTTCTTATGATTCCTTCATCTGTTAAGTCGCCTGCTTTTGCGACGATTTTAACTTCACCTGAAATCGGCACTGAGAAATGATAGAACGGATATTGACCTCTTCTCTTGTTGCCGATTCTTTTCCCGTTTGCATAAAGTTCGACTTCATCAAGGTTCGAGTACACTGTAACGCTCGTCACGTCCTCTGCACGGTCAACGTATCTCTTTCCGCAAAGATGTACGAACGGCTCTTTCGACAGCCATGCCTTGTATGCGTAGAAAGAATCTTTCTTATACTGTCTGTCAAATGTAACAAGACCTTTGTGGTTCATTCCGTTTTCGCCGCCCTCACTTCGTGCGTCTGCGGCAAAGTCGAACATATTCCAAACGTGCGTAGCCCAAAGCCACGGACGTTCGTCTATCTGCTTTATCACGTCCTCGTGATATTTTGCTTGATATTCCTCTGTATAGTCGCCCTGTTCGGGTGTTGAGGTGTGCCAGTTGAGTGCCTCACAACCGTATTCACTCAAACCGACTGCTTTGTTGGGATTGTTTGCGTGATATTTGTCAAACCACGGACCGTACATCTCGGTTTTACCACCGTACCAGCCGAAATAATGGTTATACGATATTACATCTGATATCTGTGCGTACTCGGAATTTGGATCGCACATACTAAGCACTGCAACAACGGTAGGTCTGCTGTCATCAAGCTTATGAACAAGATCATTGAGCTTTCTGTGATTTTCAAGAAGTGTCTCATCGGCGGCACCGTTCATTGTTATCTCGTTTGAAAGTCCCCATACGACTATTGACGGGTGATTTATGTTCTGATACACAAGCTCTTTCATCTGAGATATCGTGTTAGCCTCGGCTGTTGCCATATGCTTTGAAATATACGGTATCTCCGCCCATACGACCATGCCCTTTTCATCGCAAAGGTCATAGAATGTCTGACTGTGCTGATAGTGGGCAAGTCTTATAGTGTTTGCTCCGACTTCGCAGATAAGCTCCATGTCCTCCCTGTGTTCTTTTTCGGTCAAAGCGTTACCGATAACAGGTCTGTCCTGATGACGTGAAACACCTCTGAGCGGATACGGTCTGCCGTTTAAGATGAAACCCTTTTGCGGATCTATCTTAAAGCTGCGACAACCGAAACGTGTGCTGATTTTGTCCGTTTCCTCGTTTTTGTACACGAGCGTTGCCTCAAGAGTATAGAGATACGGATCGTCCAAGCCGTCCCAAAGATGAACGTTTTCTATTTTGAAATTGACTTTTGCCTTGTCCGCTGCGGTTTCGCCTGAAATGACTTCCTTGCCGTCAGCAGTAAGCACGGTGTACTTTATAACGCAATCGGAGATTTCGTTTACATAAAACTCAGCCTCAACGTCGGCATCGTCACCGTTTATCTTATGTGCCGTGCGTACACCGGGTGCGCCGTAAAAATCAAGGTCAAAGTGTCTTTCGCCGACTGATATTACCGAAACATCACGGTAAATTCCGCCGTAAAACGTAAAGTCTGCGACCTGCGGATATACTGTATCGTTCGGGCTGTTGTCAGCTGAAACGACAAGAAGATTTTCGTCCTTGACTTCACCGAGTTTTACTCTGAAAGTCGAATAGCCGCCGTCATGCTTTGTAAGTAACGCACCGTTCCAATAGACTTCGGCACTTGAATTTACACCGTCAAACTGAAGATATTTTACATCGCCCGAACCAAGCTCAGACTTGCTTAAAGCTTTAGCATAGAAACACTTGCCTCTGTAGTAGTCGTTGCCGCCGTCTTGTCCGTCAATGCCGTTCCATGTGTGGGGAAGATTTATATTCTCCCAGTCTGTCGGCATACTTGCAGGTACAGTCTTTGCGGTCTTTGAAAATACCCAGCCGCCGTTTATATTTAATATTTCTCTCATTTTATAATTACTCCTTTTCATGTACAAGCTTTGTTTCTGCTCCCTCGATATCTGCGTTATCGTTAAGCTTATAGAGGAAGAACATACTTACAAAGCTGATTATCGCACCTATACAGGGCAGGAAACTTGTTACAAAGTATATCTTGTCCGCAACACCTGCCGCCTGTTCGAGGGCACCGACATTCTGATTGTATCCCGTAGCACCGATAGCAAACGAAACTATAGCCGCACCTACACCCTGAGCTACCTTACGGAAGAATGAATATGTCGCATAGATAGAGCTTTCTTCACGTCTGCCTGTCGTCTTTTCCTGATAGTCGATACAGTCGGCAACCAACGCCCACATAAGTGTCATATAGAATGCCGCACCGAACATAGCGATACCGAGGAGTACCATCCAGATAAACGGATTTTTGATCTTTACAAATGCCGCAACAGCCGATGCTACTGCCGATATGATGAACGGATATGTGCAAAGCTGTTTCTTTGTAAAGCGTTTAAGTGCCGGCTTTGCAAACACGATACCCAAAGCGACGGGTGCACCTGCTATCATGGTTGCGATCGTTATCATGTCCGAATTTTTGAAATAGCATCTGAATACATACGGTATTGAAGTTGTGACCGTCATCATGAGTGCAAGGTAAGCGACTGTTGAAATCGTTACACCGAGCATCGGGGTGTTCTTGAAGAATGCTTTGAGCGTTTGAACATAGTTAAACTTCTGCTGATTTTCAACAGGTGCTTCTCTTTCTGTGGTAAGCTTTCTGAGAAGATAGAACGCTACAAGACCGATAACTCCCATTACCGCAACAAACAATACAAAGAGGTTGCCTCTTGGGTTGTTATTATCGTCATAAACGATAAGCGGAAGAATTACCATTATGGGTATCTGTGCCGCCATAGCACCGATACTTCTCCATGTTGAAAGCTCACTTCTTCCCTGTGGGTCACGGGTGATACATGACTGCATTGAACCGTAAGGAACATTGACACTTGTATAAGCTACACTCCAAATACAGTAAATGCCAAGGCACATTGCGACTTTCACGCCGTAAGCGGCATTCGGAACGTAGATAAACAACGCTATACTCGAAAGCAGGAGCAACGGACTCGCCCATTTTATCCACGGCTTGAATTTTCCGTCTTTACCCGGCTTTGTCGAGTCACAAAGTCCGCCGATTATCGGGTCGTTGATAGCGTCAAAGACTTTTCCGAGGAGTATCAGTACACCGTAAAGTGTCGGGTCAAGACCCATACAGTCAACGAAAAAGATCATCATGTAGCTGTTGATGAACGCAAAGCTCATGTTACAGCCGAAATCGCCGAAGGCATAGCCGATCTTATCTCTCATGCCAAACGGTCTTAAGGTTTTTTCTTTTGTCAAGGTTATCCCTCCTGTTTAAATTGTGGGTTCTGTGGCGGTGTGTGTCGGTGGCGAAGCCCGCCCGCAGGGCGGGCGGAGCGGTGGCAGAGCGTACCTGTGAGCGTGTGCCGTCAGGCACTATGCGAACAGGTACCTATGCCGCCGCTGAAAAACTGTCCTAAACGAATCGTTAAATATGACAGATGAAACTTCACCTTAGAACATCAGCCGTCTTTGATGCAGAACCGATTATACAGTTATATTATACATATTTTACTAAATTTTGCAACGAATATTTGCGTTTTTCTGTAAAATGTAACAGATTGTTCTTAATAAACTAACTCCGAGAAGAGCCTGAACGCACTTCTCGGAGTTATATATTAGATTATCTTTTTGACTTTCTGCGAACATAGTCGCTGACGGCAACACAGATACAGCAGACATTTTCGGCACCTGCCGAATATAAAGCTTTAACACACTCATTCAAAGTCATACCCGTGCTTTTAACATCATCGCAAAGCAATATTGTTTTGCCCTTTATATCGTTTTCCTTGCCCGGTGTAACTTTTATCGAGTTCTTAAGATTTACCATTCTTTCTTCTTGACTTAGGAAATGCTGTTTTTGTGTCTGACGGTATTTCGTCAAAATGTTGCGATCAAAATCAAGCATATATATCTTCGCAAGATTTTCGGCTATAACCGCAGACGAACTGTATTCGCCTTTATTATATGACGGTACGCAGACAGTCATATCGAAATTGACAGATGTGTATTCGGTGTTTATTTTATCGCAGATTCCGTCAAGAAATTCATCGAACACATTGTCGTATACATCATCTTTCAGATTAAGTATCAGCTCCTTTACCGTTCCGCCGTAATAGTAAGCCGCAACGACCTCTGCACTTATACCCGTGCAGTTAAGCGTGTCATGGTCACAAAGCGATGCACCGCACTTATGACAAACAGGCGACGGTATCGTAACCAAACTTTTCCTGCAATTTTCACACAACGCACCCTCACTCAGTAATTCACCGCAACCGCTGCATCTCGGTGGATAAATCGCATTAAGTACAGTGCGTTTAAGCTTTCTTAGAAATTTTCCAAACTTCATACACACTCTTCCAAGCTATGTTTTACTTAGTTTTGATTTTCTTGGCATCTGACCATGCCGAGTAAATCTTCACATTCTTATCGTTGATCTTTACGGTTTTGTACGTTCTTATCCGTACATAATATGTTTTGCCGCTCTTAAGATTTTTGACTGTTGCAGACGTAGTTTCGTTCTTCTTTATCAGCTTTGTTTTGGCATTTTTCATTTTAGATGAAGTGCTGTACTGTATCTGATAGCCTGTCGTCTGCTTTGTCTGTTTGTTCCACGTCACCTTAAACTGTTTCTTTCCTGCCGTAAGCTTTGAAACGGAGGTTGACTTAGGTCTGATTTTAAACGTTAGCTTTTTAGTTCCGCTGTATTTACCCTTAAGAGTAACCGTCACTGTGTACTGTCCGACATTTTTACAACCCTTTGAATATTTGACCGTATAATCGGTGTCTTTTTTGAGCGTATTGCCGTTGCTGTCTTTAACGGTGACTTTCGGCTGCTGCTTTTTGCCGTTATAGGTAAGCGTGGTTTTTACGGAAAACTTAAGTTTATCCGCTGTTATTTTACTCCGAGATGATTTAAGCTTATTGATATTCAGTTTATGGTGCTTAAGTACGTTTCCGCTTGCTGTTGACCAGTAAACATATCCCGACTTATACACAGGCTTTTCATAAGAATTGAGTCTTGCATCTTTGATTTTTGTCGCCTTTTGGAGTACCTGACCGTTGGACGAAAGTATCATATAATAAGTCGAATTATATGAACCGTCTTTCTCAAGCTCCCAAAGAATAACTATCCTATCATCGTCTGTATACACGACTTGCGGACGGTAAACATCATATGAAGTGTAGTTTGTCAGCCACTTTATTCCCGTGTCCGTTACCTTGTTTCCGATGCACGTTCCTTTTCTCGATGTTCCGTCGGGCATTTTCTTTTTAACGTCTGCATATGTGATGAAAAGGTTTATCGCCTGTGAGTTAAATTCGGATTTCGTCAAGCCTTTAACCGATGCTCCGACAAGGACTATTCCGCTTGACGTTTCTTCTATACCGCCCAAGTAAGCCTTTGTTTTATTTACAATATACATATTGTCGGAATCTTCTTGTGCACAATAAAAATGAAACGGAATATAACTTTCATATACATTATTAGCGGCGTTTCCTGCTTCTATAGAAAATCCTCTGGGATAAAAGTCACCGTGATTTGCAAACCATGCGATTCCCGATTTGTCGAAAATAACTCTCTGGTCAAAAGAGTGACTGACATAGTTACTGTAATTCTTATTTTGGGTCATGTTTGCCGTATTGACTGCCAAAATGTCGTTACTTTGATGACCGTTATACATTTCCCTTCCGTAGTTACACACGAGTACACCGTCATATATTGCAATATCGCAGTTGCCTGCATCAAACGGATACTTTGTTGAATCACTGTAATCCATTTTAAACTTAGTTGTTTTGACAAGCTCGCCCGACTTTTTGTATTTCGATATAGCTATGGTTGATTTTCCGCTTGGACTTGAATTGCTGTCACTTTTGCCCCAAACGACATAGAAACAGCCGTCACTGTCACAAACAACACCGCCGACAAGCGGATAAACCATACTTATTTTGCGAGAATACACCTGCTTTAAGCTTGTGTCGTAAGCTCTGATATATAGGTATTTGTTGCTGCTGTCCGCATATGCAACACAGTAGTTTCCGGAATTGTCCTTAAATTGAGAAACATCGGACACTCTTGCCCAGTTATTGTTATATGTATATACGCTTGTCCAAGTATTCAGCTCATTGTAAGTATTCTTAACTGTGGTCAAAGAGGCATAGCTGCCGTTTGATATGCTGTTATTTACCTGTGAAATTGCCGAGGAGCTGCTCAATGTTCTGAATTTTAACGTCTGTGAACCGAACTCATATGTTCTGCCGTTAATGCCCACATAGGCACTGAGTTTATATGTGTACACCGTACCACTGCTAAGACCTGTAAGCTTATATGATGATGTCTTAGCGTTCAATGTAGCGGTCAAGACATATTTTTTGGACGACTTATCATATCGGTAAAGCTTATAGCCTATAGCCGCTTTCTGTTTATTCCAAGACAGATTTGCCGCAGAAGTTCCCAAATCCGTACCGACATAAAACTTTTCGATTTTAAGTTTGTTCAGATTTTCAAACCCGCAATCATAGTTTTCAGCCGCTTTTTTGATGTTGCCGTTGGAAAACGCATAGAACGTCATATCGTAATAATCCGAAAAAGCGTTCTCTGAAAATTTCACACTGCTGTTTTCGAAAACTACCGATTCTAAGTTATTGCATCTTACAAAAGCGTTACTTCCTATTGAAGTCGTGTTCTTTCCGATAAACACCTTTTTAATACTATTGCAATTATAGAAAGCATAGTTTTTAATCGTTGTCACACTGTCGGGTACAACTAAATTTGTCAAAAGCGAACCGTTTAGATATAAATTCACTTCGATCATGCTAAGTGGATTTGAGTACGCATTCGCAAAACTTATGTTGCACCATGCGGCAATATCTTTAATATAAACGTTTTTTAAGTTAAAGTTATTATAAAACGCATATTCACCTACAGTTGTTAAGCCTTTTCCTATTGTGACACTTTCAAGTGACTCACAATACATGAACGCATCTTCACCTATCGTTGTTACGCTGTCGGGTATTGTCACAGCTGTAATATAGTCACACCCGTGAAAAGCACCGTCAGATATTTCCGTAACAGGATAACCTGCTATTTTATCGGGAATCGTTACCGCACCGCTGACATTGTAATCGCACTCCGTAATAACTGCTTTGCCGTTTGTTATTTCATAGGTAAAAATACCCTCAGATTCGGCAAAGACATTCATCACGGGAACGGCACTAAAAAGCATCATAAGTGCTAAAAATAAAGACACGGCTTTTGTTAATTTGATTTTCATAGACATTCTCCTTACCTTTGTAGTGGCTTATTTCGGTATGCGGTCGGTTTTAAGTTAACTGCTGATTCGAAGTCTGCTTCAGCGGCAAATTCGGCACTCCCTCGCTCCTTCGTCGCTCGGGAGTACACGCCTTTACCGCTCCGCCCGCCCTGCGGGCGGGCGCCTAGCACCGACCTTCTTTCTTCAACAACACTATACAATGTTTTTTAAATATTGTCAATAACTCCGTTTTATACCTTATCACAATTATTTTCTCACTTTATTTTCCGATTATAATGTCCTTTTTTCAGGCAACATTATATTTGCGGCAGTTGCCGTAACGGAGTGAGAAAATGGTTAAATTTATCAAAACAGTTTGCGTTTTTCTTTTCACTGCCTGTGTCTGCGTTTTCGGTCTTGTCATTTACGGTGAAAACAGTATTCCCGATGAAATTATCGTCTTGAACGATCAAGCCGTGCTGACAGACGAAATATTCACGGCTGAAAAGACAAGCGATGACAAATCCGCAAAGCAGGCTAGCCTTAATAACGATTCTATTGATGATTTCAACGTCAATATAAGCCTTTTGAATATCTTCCCCGTCAAAACCTCTCACGTCAGCGTGTCACAACGACATTATGTTGTACCCGGAGGTGATATTTTCGGACTTAAAATGTACTCAAACGGTGTTATGATCGTCGGCACCAATGACGTAAACACAGCGAACGGAAATATCAATCCCGCAAAAAATGCCGGCATAGAAGTCGGTGATATAATTTTGACTGTTGACGGAATCACAGTCAATGACAGCAATACGGTATCCGAGCTTTTTTCCGGCTGTTCGGGTCGGCAAATTAAATTAAAGATACTGCGGAACAACGAATTTCTCGATGTTGAGCTTACGCCTGTCATATCAGCAGCAGACGGTGGGTACAAAGTCGGAATATGGATAAGGGACAGCGTTGCCGGAATAGGAACGATAACCTACTACGACACAAACAGTCACATTTTCGGCTCACTAGGTCATGCGGTGTGCGACGTTGATACGGAAAAGATGATCCCGATATTAAACGGTGAAGCCGTCTGCGCCAGAGTGACCGGCTGTTACAAAGGAAAGAGCGGAACGGCAGGAGAACTCTGCGGTGTTTTCAGCGGCGGAACTATAGGCAGCATAATGATAAACTGCGTCAACGGTGTCTACGGTTTTGCCGACACAAGCAAGTTTGAAAGCAAAAACGTCGTTCCCGTAGCTACACCGTCCGAGATAAAAGAGGGAAAAGCTCAGATAATTTCGACAGTTGACGGCAGCGGTACTCGGTATTACGATATCGAAATAACCAAGATCTACAAAGACACCGATTCTGTAAGAAACATGGCGGTCAAGGTGACTGATCCCGAACTTATCGAAAAAACAGGCGGCATAGTGCAGGGCATGAGCGGAAGTCCGATAATTCAAAACGGAATGTTGATAGGAGCAATAACTCATGTCTTTGTCAACGACTCACTTCAGGGATACGCTATTTTTGCCGAAAATATGCTCTCGACGTCGGACAGTCTTTATGAACAGACTTATGGGAAGGCATCGTAGGTATAGAGATGTTGGCGAAGCCGCCCGCCCGCAGGGCGGGCGGAACGGTGAAAGCGTGCCGCCCCGTCCGACGGAGTCGGACGGGGCGGTCGATTTCGCCGTTGATACAGACTGACGTTATTATCTTATCTACCTTATCGCACTAACGGAAACCGTCCCAAACAAGGCAACTCTTGACTTTTATGCCGAAATATAGTATTATTAAGAAAATAATTCTAAGGACGTAAAATATGAAGAAGTTTGCTAAAATAACATATGCATCCATATTGTTGGCATTTCTTTTAGCTTTGACATTTTTCTCTCCGGCGGCTGCCGACACAAAAAGTGAACTTATAGCAAAGGACAGCGGAAAAGTCAAAATCACCGCACAAATCGGTCTTTCAAAATACAAATGCACGGTGACTATCAAGGACTCAAAGACGATTAAAGATGTCAAGTACATCAATCAAAATAATGTCGGACTTCCGACAGGGTGCGAAAGTGTAAGCACTGTCATGGCTTTAAACTATCTCGGAGTCAAGATAACACCCGACAAATTTGTCGATAAATATTTGAAGAAAAGCAAAAATATGTTTATATTTAATCCGCACGAAGAGTTCGGTGGTGATCCGAGGACTACGGATAAAGGGTTAGGTTGCTATAACACGGCAATTGAATCGGCTGTCAACAAGCTTATTAAAAAGGAAAAGATTAAACTTAAAGTAACGGTACTCAACGATGTTTCGATAAGTGATATTTGCACAAAATACATAAAGAATAATATCCCTGTCGTGTTCTGGGCAACTAACGGTATGCAGCCCACACGGGAAAGCTGTACCATACGATACAACAATGAGGAGCATTATTGGATATCACCATGTCACTGTTTACTTTTGGTAGGCTATGACAAGGACAATTATATCTTCCATGACCCACTCGTTAATGCGTATACAAAATATCCGAAAAGCAAAGTCAGAGCAGCTTATAAAGGCATGATGTCGCAAGCATTGGTTATAGAAAAAGCATAATTTTCAAGAGAGGCATTCGCCTTTCTTGATTTTTTTTAGGGAATGTTGTATCATTGTCTAACTAAGAGTGAAAGGACTGACTTTTATCAAAAGTTTTACAATAACAAAAAACGACTCGGATCAGCGACTTGACAAGTTTATTACTAAAAGTGTGCCGAATCTTCCGAAGTCACTGATGTATAAATATATCAGACTTAAACGTATCAAGGTCAACTCAAAACGTGCGGAGATATCGACAAGGCTCAAAGTGGGCGATGTGGTCGATATGTACATAAATGATGAATTTTTCGTAAAAAGCGAAACACGTTACGATTTCACGGGAGCGTCGAAAAACATTGACATTGTTTATGAGGACGAAAATATCATGCTGCTTAACAAAAAGTCCGGACTTCTCTCCCACCCCGATGACACCGAATACGTTGACACGCTTATCGGCAGAGTGAAACGCTATTTGTACGAAAAGGGCGAATATGACCCTGAGGACGAAAGTTCTTTCACACCTGCACTTGTCAACAGGATAGACCGCAACACATCGGGCATCGTAATAGCGGCAAAAACGGCGGCGGCTTTGCGTATTCTCAATCAGAAAATGAAAGACCGAGAATTACACAAATACTATCTTTGTGTTGTACACGGAAAGATGGACAGCGACAGCGGAACTTTAACAGGCTATCTTGTAAAGAACGAGGCAAAAAACAAAGTCTACGTTTACGACACGATGCGTGACGGAGCGAAAAGCATAAAGACGAAATACCGTGTTTTGCGGTATGCAGGCGGATTATCACTTGTCGAAATAAAGCTGCTGACAGGCAGGACTCATCAGATAAGAGCGACTTTTGCCTCAATAGGACATCCCCTGCTCGGTGACGGAAAGTACGGCTCAAACGCACTTAACAAAAAGAGCGGACTTAAAAAGCAATGTCTTTGCTCATACAGGCTTGAATTTGATTTCAAGACCGATGCCGGAGAGCTTGAGTATCTCAACGGCAAATCATTTGAAGTAAAGAACGTTTGGTTCAGAGATGAGTTTGATGAACTTAGTAGAGTGTAGCGGAGCGACCGCCGTCAGGCGGTTGCGGAGCGTAACGGCGGGATTTCGTGCACTCCCCGAACGCAAGTGAGTGGGAGTGCCGAAATTCCGCCCCGCTGCTGTAACCTAAGATAAGCAAAAATCCGGCAGGCTGCAACAAGCTGAAAGTCAACAATTAAGCACAAACTTTTTGTTGTGAACAACCCGAAAATCGGTGTTCACGGTTTAAAGTGAAAAAATTTTTCAACTTTTTTTCAAAAAACTATTGACAAGTGAGTGCGTCCGCTATATAATGGGCAAAATTAAACATTACCTTTTGATAGAGGTGCGGACACTATGAGTATCTTAAATCAAGGTCGGTAAGCCGATTTAAGAAAAAGGAGTTTTCGCCGAAGCTTTGAAAGAGTTACCGTTCTTTTATTGCTGGGGTTATGCAGAATATGTATAACACTGTCACTAACGTGGAGCGCTATCAACGGTCAAAACAAAGCAATGCATTTTTATTGCAATACTTAGTCAAATTACCGTGATACATCCCGTATCACGGTTTTAATATTTTTATGCAAAGGAGCAAAAAACAATGAAAAAGTTACTCGCAATCACACTCGCAGCTCTTATGATCTTCTCATTTGCAGCTTGCGGCAACAACGACAACAACACAACAGACGATCCGAACAACGCTGTTATTAAAATAGCAGACGCTAAGTCACTCAAAGACCTTAAAGGCATGAAGATCGCCGCTCAGTTCGGTACGTTCCACGAAACAGCACTCACTCAGATCGAAAATGTTCAAAGTTCAACTTATCCCGAGTTCTCTGACCTTCTCACAGCTTTAAATTCAGGTGCTATCGACGGTTACGTTTCAGAAGAGCCGACCGCTCTTGCAGAAAGCCTTAAAGACGACACGATCACTTACCTTCCTCTTGTAAACAACGACACAGGTTTCATAGCTACAGCTGCTGACACAGGTATCGCTATTGCAACAAAGAAAGGTTCTGAACTCAGAGATACTATCGACGCTGTTATCGACGGTATTCCCGAAGAAACAAAGAAGGCTCTTATGGAGCAGATGGTTAAGCTTGCAAACGGTGAAGAAATCGACAAGCTCGCTCTTGAAAGCGAAACTCCCGCTGAAACAACAGGCACTCTTAAGATCGGTATGGAATGTGCATATCAGCCGTTCAACTGGACAGAAACATCAGCTAAGTCAGTCGGTGCAGTAGCTATCAGCGGTGAAGGTAAAGAAGGTCTTTACGCTAACGGTTATGACGTTCAGATCGCACAGTACGTTGCAAACAAGCTCGGACTTAAGCTTGAAGTTTACGCTATCGAATGGGATTCACTTCTTCCGGCACTCAATTCAGGTACAATCGACGCTGTTTGTGCAGGTATGAGTCCGACAGCAGAAAGAGCAGAAGAAGTTGACTTCACTCAGACTTACTACGAATCAAATCTTGTTATCATCATTAAAAAATAATTTAAGGAATACTGAATCATGAGTTTTTTACAGGACGTTGTTACAATTTTTAAAGATTACTATCCGCAACTTCTAAAGGGCGTAGGTAACACCCTTTTGCTTGCCTTGACAGGTACGGTTATCGGTCTTATCATCGGTCTTTTGACAGGTATCATAAGAACAACGCCGTTTTCAAAGAATGTTGTCATAAGAACCCTTCACAAGATCGTCAACGCTGTTATTTCGATATACGTCGAGATATTCAGAGGTACACCGATGATGGTACAGGCGATGGTTATCTACTGGGGTTATGCATTTGCTACCGACGGTCAGACACTTGCCTTGATACCCTCGGGAATACTTATCGTTTCGATAAATACCGGTGCATACATGGCAGAAATAGTCAGAGGCGGTATCATCTCAATTGACAAAGGTCAGTTTGAAGGTGCAATGAGCATCGGTATGACTCACACGCAAACGATGTTCAAAGTCATAATTCCGCAGGTTATGAGAAACATTCTCCCCTCGGTCAGCAACGAATTTGTTATCAATATTAAAGATACTTCCGTTCTTAACGTTATCGGTGTAACAGAGCTTTACTACTTCGCAAACGTTATCAAAAGACAGAGCTTTCAGACTTTCCAGACCTATCTTGTTGTCTGCGTTCTGTATTTCATCATGACATTCACTATCACCAGACTTCTCCGCTTTGCGGAAAAGAAGCTTGACGGACAGGATAACTACACTGTGTTCGGTTCACAGACCTGTCCCGAGGCGGAAATTAAAATTGATCGAAAGGAGGCAACGAAATGAGTGACAGCAAAATAATTGAAGTTTCTCATCTTCGCAAGCACTTCGGCGATCATGAGGTGCTCAACGACATCAGTTTTTCAGTCAGCAAGGGTGAAACGATAAGTATTATCGGTGCATCGGGTTCAGGTAAAAGCACTATGCTTCGCTGCATCAATCTTCTTGAAGAACCCACTGACGGAGAGATACTTTTCCACGGCAAGAACATACTTTCAAAGGATTTCAAGCTTTCGGAATACAGAGCAAAAGTCGGTATGGTTTTTCAGAGCTTTAATCTGTTCAACAACATGACAGCTCTTGACAACTGCATTACAGGTCAGGTATCCGTTCTCAAAAAGAGCAAAAAAGAGGCAAAGGAAACCGCCATGCACTACTTAAGAAAGGTCGGCATGGAACCGTATATCAACGCAAGACCCAAGCAGCTTTCGGGCGGTCAAAAGCAGAGAGTAGCTATCGCAAGAGCCTTAGCTATGGAACCCGAAGTTCTTCTCTTTGATGAACCTACAAGTGCTCTTGACCCTCAGATGGTCGGAGAAGTTTTACAGGTCATGAGAAGTCTTGCGGAAGAAGGCTTGACAATGATAGTCGTTACACATGAGATGGCATTTGCAAGAGATGTTTCCGACAAAGTTATCTATATGTCGGACGGTGTTATCTGTGAACAAGGCTCACCGAAAGACATTTTTGAAAATCCTCAGCAGCCTCAAACAAAAGAATTCTTATCAAGATTCTTACAGAAATAATTATTTGTCCGGGATACCTTGCGTATCCCGGATTTTTAGTTTTACGGTATAGTAGGTTTTTCAACAGTGGGGAGTCCCTGCGTAAGGGCGGGCGTTTATGCCGCCTGCGGCGGCATAAACCACGGCGGCAAAGCCGCCGTGAACGCTGCCTGCGGCAGCGTTGCCCGCCCCCGACTTCCCTCCTGCACAAACCGACTTAGTGACAAACGACATACAGCCGAAGGTCTGTTGACCTTCGGCTGTATGTTATGCTGAAATGTTATATCATCTCACAGATTATATTACTAAGTTCCGTCGGGTTTTCTATACTCATTCCGCCTATGAGTCTTGCCTGAGCATAGAGAACTTTTGCATAGTTTCCGACAGCGTCGGGATTCTCCGAGTAAACCTTTCTGAGCTTTTCCGCTATCGGGTGGTTGACATTTATTTCAAGCACGGTCTGTGCCTTGATTTTATTGTCGTTCGGCATAGCTCCGAGTACCTTCTCCATTTCGAGAGATATCTCGCCCTCACTCGTAAGGCATACCGGGTGATTTTTGAGGTTAGATGTGAATCTTACCTCATTTACTCCATCGCCTATCGCCTCTTTAAGCTTTTCGAGAAGTTCCTTTGACTCGTCATTTTCTTTCTTTATCTGCTCTTTTTCTTCGTCTGTTTCCAAGTCAAGCTTGTCCGCACAGACGTTTGTGAAAGTCTTGCCCTCGTATTCGTTGAGCATCTTAAGAGCAAACTCGTCAACGTCATCGGTGAGGTAAAGTATCTCGAAATCCTTGTCCTTGACAGCCTCGACCTGCGGGAGCATATCTATCTTATCCGTTGTTTCTCCGCAAGCGTAGTATACGGTCTTTTGCTCCTCTTTCATTCTCGAAACATATTCTTCAAGAGTGACAAGCTTTTTCTCGGTCGATGAGTAGAACATTACTAAATCCTGCAACACGTCTTTGTGTACACCGAAGTCCGAATATAAGCCGTATTTAAGCTGTAAACCGAAAGCTTTGAAGAACTTATCGTATGCGTCACGGTCGTTGTTCATCAGTTTTTTAAGCTCGGTCTTGACTTTCTTCTCGACATTCTTTGCGATAAGCTTAAGAATATGATCGTGCTGGAGTACCTCTCTTGATATGTTAAGTGAAAGATCGGCACTGTCAACTAAGCCTTTGACAAAGCTGAAATAGTCAGGCAAAAGTTCCTCGCATTTATCGGTTATGAGTACACCGTTTGAGTAAAGCTGTAAGCCTTTGACATATTCCTTGGTGTAGTAGTCGTAGGGTGCGTGTGAGGGAATATAAAGCAATGCATCATAGGTGACTGCGCCCTCTGTTTTCGAGTGGATAACGTGGAGAGGTTTCTCCCAGTCGTAAAACTTCTCACTGTAAAAGCTGTCGTACTCATCGGCTGTTATCTCGTTTTTGTTCTTTCTCCAAAGCGGAACCATGCTGTTGAGCTGCTTTTCTTCCGTGTAATCCTCATATTCGTCCTCTGTTCCCTCTTTAAGCTTAGTTGAGGTGACGTTCATGAGAATCGGATATCTGATGTAATCCGAGTATTTCTTTACGATATTAGTGATTGTATATTCTTCGAGGTAATCGCTGTATTTTTCTTCTTCCGTGTCCTCTTTTATGTGGAGAGTTATAACTGTTCCGAAGTCGTCCTTGTCGCATTTTTCTATGGTGTACCCGTCAGCGCCGTTTGACTCCCAGCGATATCCCTGTTCTTCACCGTGCTTTTTTGTTTCGACGGTCACACTGTCGCTTACCATGAAAGCCGAATAGAACCCGACACCGAACTGACCTATAATTTCAACTTCCGACTTCTTTTCGTCATCGCCTGCGTCCTGCTTAAAGTCAAGTGAACCGCTCTTTGCGATAGTTCCGAGGTTATCTTCAAGTTCCTTGTCACTCATTCCGCAACCGTTGTCGCTTATAGTGAGAATGCGGTTATCTTTGTCAATTGCGAGTTTTATATTGTATTCATCTCGTGCAAGACCGCCCTCACCTTGGAGAGAACGATAATACTGCTTGTCGATAGCATCGCTTGCGTTTGAGATAAGCTCTCTCAAAAATATTTCCTTATGAGTATAAATCGAGTTTATCATCATATCGAGAAGTTTTTTCGATTCCGCCTTAAACTGTTTCTTTGCCATATATATCACTCCAAAAACTCAAAAATTAGCACTCGTCATTTAAGAGTGCTAATTTATTATAGTCCGTTTTTTAGATTTGTCAATAGGATTTAGAAATTTTAATTTTAATGAGTACACCGAGATTTTCGGTGAGGGGAAAATGTCGTTCATGGAAAGCAGGGCTGAATCCTTAAGAAAACCTTAAG
>CAYWDD010000011.1:0-15936 GCA_964456935.1 uncultured Faecalibacterium sp.
AGAGGCAAATCCGCTTTACCCCGTTCCGAAGATCATGGACAAGGCAGACTGCGAGAGAGTTATAAGAGGTTTAATGAAATAATTCCGAAGGGGCTGCGATGCAGCTCCTTTTTTGATTAGGAGATACAAAATGGCAGGAAAAAGAAAAAACAGGAAAATTATATCGGTGATACTTATAATAGCTTTATGTTGTACGCTGTCAGTGGCTGCGGCAAGGAAGTTAATTCCCTCAAAACAGCCCGAAAGCGAGAGTAAGACTTCTCAAACTTCGTCCGAACCGATGACGGAAAAAGTCGATGCCGACATAACAAAAGAAACGACAACGGAAAAGCGGGACGAAACCGAACAGCAGACAACGGAACAAACAACCGAGCCTACAACAAAGGAAGATATTCCGACCGAGAATACAGTCACGGTGTACGCAACAGATAAGGTGAACGTGAGAAAAAATGCGGGAACGGAGTATGATATAGTCGCAACGCTGAACGAGGGCGACAAAGTCGAGAGAATATCAAAAGGCGACAACGGTTGGAGCAAGGTCATTTACGACGGAAAAATATGCTATATTTCAAGCAACTATCTTACACAGGATAAGCCGATAAAAAGAAATGTTGTCGATCCGAGAGGTGATAACTGGAATCTGACGGTCGTAAATTTCTACAACGAATACGACTCGACATATGAGCCGAAACTTAAAAAAGTCTGTGCCAACTACGGATACAATATATATATGGACGAACGTGTTGCCGATTGGTACACGAAGATGTACGAGGCGGCACTTAAAGACGGAATAAAGTTAGTTCCGCTTTCGGGTTACAGGAGCTATGCGACGCAGGAAAAGAACTACAAAAACAGAATAAAATTGTGGCAGTCAAAAGGCTACGACTACAGCGAATCTGTCAAAAAGACGTCCGAAGTCATTTTACCGCCCGGTACGAGCGAGCATAATCTCGGACTTGCAATGGACATCTGCCGCCTTGATTATGATTTCGATGAAAGCAAGGAATATGAGTGGCTTGACAAACACGCACAAGACTACGGTTTCATTTTAAGGTACACCGAAGAAAACAAGTCAAAGACAGGTGTTGTCGCAGAACCGTGGCATTGGCGGTTTGTCGGAGTCGAAGATGCCAAAGCTATAAAGGAAAGCGGTTTGTGTCTTGAAGATTATGTCAAAACACGATAAAAATTTCAAAAAACTATTGACAAGAGATAAATTTGGTGATATCATATCTGCACAACAAAGTAGGACAGTGTGTTCTCACCTTCGGGGCAAGGCTCGACGGGGGTCAATACAGATTGGTATTATACCGTGTATTGATGCGTGAACACTTGTTGTTCACGCTTTGATTTTATCGCAGAATAATGCAAAATCAGGAGGTGCATTAACATCGGTATCAAGGAAATGCAGATCAACGAAGAGATCAACGACAAGGAACTTCGAGTAATAACCGCAGACGGCGAACAGCTCGGCATTATGTCAGCTCAAGAGGCTCTCAAAGAGGCTGAGAGCAGAGATCTCGATCTCGTTAAGATCGCTCCGCAGGCTACTCCGCCCGTCTGTAAAATAATGGACTACAGCAAGTACCGTTTTGAACAGGCAAAGAGGGAAAAGGAGTCAAAGAAAAATCAGCGAGTTGTTGAAATAAAGGAAGTCAGACTTTCCCTTAACATCGACAAACACGATTTTGAAACAAAGGTCAACCACGCAAGAAGATTCCTCGGTCAGGGTAACAAAGTTAAGGTGTCTATCCGTTTCAGAGGCAGAGAAATGGCTCACCCGGAAAACGGACTTGTCGCTATGAGTAACTTTTCGGAGGCTTGTCAGGAATTCAGCTGTGTTGAAAAGCCGGCGAAGTTGGAAGGTCGCTCAATGCTGATGTTTTTAGCACCAAAGCCAACAAAGTAAAAACAGGGAGGATATTACAATGCCTAAAATTAAAACACATTCAGGTGCAAAGAAGCGTTTCAAGCTTTCTAAGAACGGAAAGCCGATCCGTGCTCATGCAAACAAATCTCACATTCTTACAAAGAAGAACACAAAGCGTAAGAGAGGCTTAAGAAAGACATCTGTTGCCGATAAGACAAATCAGAAGCAGATCAAGCGTCTTGTTCCTTATAAATAAGAAACAGCGGAACGTCGCATAACGCAACAACACAAGGATACAACAAAATATAGATATAACGGAGGAACATTATCATGGCTCGTATTAAAGGCGCAATGATGACTCGTAAGAGAAGAAATAAAGTATTAAAGCTTGCTAAGGGTTACTACGGCTCAAAGCACAGCCTCTTTAAGACTGCAAAGCAGGCAGTTATGAAGTCCGGTCAGTATGCTTACATCGGAAGAAAGCAGAAGAAGAGAGATTTCAGACGCATTTGGATAACAAGAATTTCGGCAGCTTGCAAGGCTAACGGAATGAACTACTCAACGTTCATTAACGGTCTTAAGAAAGCCGGCATCAACCTTAACAGAAAGATGCTCTCAGAGATCGCTATTGCCGATCCCGCTGCTTTCACAGCTCTTTGCGAAAAGGCTAAGGCTGCTCTTTAATAAAAAACATACGTCCGAGATAATCTCTCGGGCGTATTTGTCATTTTTTATCAAACAAGAAAACAGGGATAAATTCCCTATATTCACCGAAAAAACAGGAATTTTATCGGAGCTTAACATATGATAAACACCATTGAAAGCCGTTCTAACGACAAGATAAAGCTGATTCAAAAGCTTTCTTCAAGCAGTCGTTTGAGAAACGAAAGACAGGAATTTTTCCTCGAAGGAGCAAGACTCTGCCACGATGCGGCAGTGAGTGAAATAAAGATAAAACAGGTCTTTTTCACCGAATCCGCATTGGAAAAATATCCCGAAAAGCTTGAAATAATCATCTCACGTTCCGAGGAACAATATAAGATAAGCCGTGAGGTTGCGGCAAAAATCGCAGATACACAATCCTCTCAAGGAGTATTTGCCGTGTGCGAAATGCCGAAATCCAAGTCGGAAATCGACCCGAAAGGCAAGTATATTTTCCTTGAAAATATCCAAGATCCGTCAAATCTCGGAGCTATTTCGAGAACTGCGGAGGCTTTGGGAATAGACGGTGCTGTGCTTTGCTCATGCTGTGACGTGTATAACCCGAAAGCTCAAAGGAGTGCCATGGGTTCGCTGCTCAGACTTCCGCTCATTTTCACAAACGATGCGGTGGGTACGCTTAACGATTGCGGCAAAATGGGTATGCTTACACTTGCCTCAACACCCGATGCAAGTGCCGAAAAAATAACCGACATCAAGCTTGACGGCGGCGTGGTGGTTGTTGTCGGAAACGAGGGCAACGGCGTAACACAGGAAACAATGGCGGTATGTAAGAAAGTTACGATCCCGATGAAAGGCAGAGCGGAAAGCCTGAACGCATCAATGGCTGCCGCCTTGCTCATGTGGGAAATGATGAGATAAAGAGAGGAGAATCTGCTTTGGAGAACGCAAGATATTGGATATGGCTGCAAAAAGTTATGGGGGTCGGTACAAGAGTTGACTGCTTGCTTGATACGTTTGCCTCGGCTAGGGCGGTCTATGAAGCAGACGACGACGTGCTGAGAGCAAGCGGAGTTTTCAACGAAAACAGGCTCGCACGTCTTAAGGACAAAAATCTTGAACAGGCGGACAGCATAGTTGCCTATTGTGAAAACAAGGGGTACAAAATATTAACACCGGATATGCCGAACTATCCCGAAAGATTAAAGCTTGTAACCGATGCACCGCTGGTGCTTTATACCTGCGGTGACGAAACGGTTTTGTCAAACGATAATCTGCATATAGGTGTTATCGGCTCAAGAAAACCGTCACAGTACGGCATTGACGTTGCCGGAACGATAGCGACTTCACTTGCAAAAAACGGAGCGGTCGTTGTCAGCGGCGGTGCGTTGGGCATAGACTCTGTCGGTCACAATGCGGCTATGGACGCAGGCGGAAAGACCGTCTTGATAATGGGCTGCGGATTTGATTACCCATATCTCATGGATAATCAGCCGATGAGAGAGCGTGTTAAAAATAACGGTGTACTCGTCAGTGAGTATTCGCCGAAAACACCGCCCATTAACGGCAGCTTTGTCAAAAGAAACAGAATAACCGCAGGTCTTTGCAACGGTGTACTGGTGGTTGAAGCGGGTGTAAAAAGCGGTTCTTTGAGTACCGCAAACATCGTCACGAAGTATAACCGTGACCTGTTCGTTGTCACAGGTGATGCAAGAGGTGAAAATTTCCTCGGTGCAAACGAACTTGCTCAAAGAGGTGCAAGGATAGTCTTTTCGGCAGACGATATAATGACTCTTTACGGCTATGAAATACGCAACAAGGATTCGTTTAATTTCAGCCTCCTCGGTGAGGACGTCTTTAACGGAATAGACGTATTCCCTTACGGTCCGAAAGAGGATCGCCCGAAAAGAAAAACTAAGGGTACGAGAAAATCTAAGAAAAAAGAGGAAGTCGAACCCGTAAAAGAAGAGAAACATGAAGTGGATTTAAGCGGCTTATCCCCCGATGCGTTGCAGATTTACGACGCTATAGGAGAAGCCGGTGCGACTATAGACGATATGGTCGAAAAAACACATATGCAAATAAGAAATGTACTTATTGCTCTGACAGAACTCGAAATGGCAGATGCTATCGTTTCACTGGCGGGCAATGAATACAGAAGAATTTAACAGGTGATAATATGTCAAAATTAGTTATAGTTGAGTCGCCTTCTAAGGCAAAGACTCTCAAAAATTATCTCGGAAAGGGGTACGAGGTAACGGCATCTATGGGACACGTCCGTGACCTCCCGGCGGCAAGACTCTGTGTTGATGTCAAGAACGACTTCGCTCCGAAATACGCTATCGTCAAGGGTAAGGAAAAACTTGTCCGAGAGCTTAAGCAGATGGTCAGCGAAAGCGAATACGTCTATCTCGCAACTGACCCTGATAGAGAGGGAGAGGCTATTTCATGGCACTTAGCCACTATTCTCGGTCTTGATCTTAACGAGGAAAACCGAGTTACTTTCAACGAGATAACCAAAACAGGTGTCAAGAACGGAATGGCAAATCCGAGAAAAGTCAACATGGACATCGTCAACGCACAGCAGGGCAGACGTATTTTGGACAGACTTGTCGGTTACAATTTAAGTCCGTTCGTTTCTCAGAAAATCAGACGTGGACTTTCGGCAGGCAGAGTTCAAAGCGTTGCCGTAAGAATGATAGTTGACAGGGAAAACGAGATAAGAGCTTTTGTACCCGAAGAATATTGGTCGATCGACGCTAAGTTCACCCATTCGGGAAAGACATTCGATGCCGCATTTTACGGTGACGAAAACGGTAAGGTAGAGCTTAAAAACGAAGAAATGACCAATGCGTACCTTGAAAGAATAAAAGATTCGAAATTCGCAATCACGTCACTTAAGAAAGGCACGAGAAAGAAAAGTCCCGTTCCTCCGTTCATAACCTCTACACTTCAGCAGGAGGCGTCGAAAAAACTCGGATTCAGACCCGAAAGAACGATGAAAATCGCCCAGACGTTATACGAGGGTGTCAATGTCGAGGGTATAGGCTCGATCGGTCTTATAACCTACATGAGAACGGACTCACTGCGTATATCGGAAGAGGCAAGACAGGCAACAAAAGAGTTCATCGAGGAAAATTACGGCAGCAAATATAACCCCGAAAAGCCGAGATACTTTAAATCGAGAAGTAACGCTCAGGACGGACACGAGGCTATAAGACCGTCAACCGTATCAATAACACCCGAACAGGTAAAGTCAAGCCTTACCGCAGAGCAGTATAAGTTATATAACCTCATTTGGAAAAGATTTGTCGCATCGCTTATGTCCGAGTGTATCCAGAACACGATGAAGATTGAGATAACATCGGAAAAAGAGGGTGTTGACGGATTCTGCAAATTTACGGCAAGCGGATACACTGTCAAGTTTGACGGATTTACCGTTTTGTATGATGCAGGCGGAGATGCCGATGCAAAAGCACTTCCCTCGGATATGGCAAACGGTGATAAGGTAAAGTCAAAAAAGATAGAACCCAATCAGCACTTTACACAGCCGCCTGCAAGATATACAGAGGATACGCTTATTAAAACCTTGGAAGAAAACGGTGTCGGCAGACCGAGTACCTACGCAACGATAGTTTCGACTATAATCAAGCGTGAATATGTAACAAGAAAGAACAAACAGCTCTCACCCACCGAATTGGGCGAGGCGATAGCTAACCTCTTAAAAGACAAGTTCTCAAAGATAGTCAACGTCAAGTTTACCGCACAAATGGAAACCAGCCTTGACAAGGTCGGTGAGGGCGAAGAAAACTATATTGATATGCTCCACAACTTCTATGACGACTTTGAAGTTACTCTCAAAAAGGCTAAAGCCGATATGGAGGGCGTGAAGATAAAGCTTAAGGAAGATCAGACCGACATTCCGTGTGAAAAGTGCGGAAGAATGATGGTCATAAAGACGGGAAGATTCGGAAAGTTCCTTGCTTGTCCGGGTTATCCCGAATGTAAGAACACAAAACCGCTCATACAGGAAACGGGAGCTTTATGCCCCAAGTGCGGTGGCAAGGTCGTTTCAAGAAAGAGTAAGAAAGGCTATGTGTTCTTCGGCTGTGAAAATTGGCCCGATTGCGACTTTGCAACATGGGATAAGCCGACAGAAGAAAAATGTCCGCAATGCGGAAAGAGCCTTTTCAAGGGCAAGGGCGGAATGCTCAACTGCCTTGATGAAAAGTGCGGTTATCAGGTAAAAGCAAAAAGAAAATCTAAAAAGGACGAAGAATAATGCAAAGAACAGTTAAAGTCATCGGCGGCGGTCTTGCGGGAGTTGAGGCGGCATGGCAGATAGCCGAAAGCGGAATCAAAGTCGAGCTGTATGAAATGAAGCCCGAAAAATATTCACCTGCCCACACTAAAAGTACCCTCGCCGAGCTTGTCTGTTCAAATTCTCTGAAAGCTATGAGGCTTGAATCTGCGGCAGGACTTCTTAAGGAAGAGATGCGTCGTTTCGGTTCTGTCTGCATGAAAGCGGCTGATGTAAGCCGAGTTGAGGCAGGCGGTGCGTTGGCGGTTGACCGTGATAAGTTTTCACAGAAAATAACCGAGATGATAGAAAGCCACGAGAATATAACTCTCATAAGGAAAGAAGTCACAGAGATACCCGACGGGAATGTTATTGTCGCCGCAGGACCTCTTGCAAGTGAAGATTTAAGCGAAAGCATACGTTCTTTATGCGGTGACGGATTTTACTTCTTTGATGCGGCAGCACCGATAGTCACATTTGAAAGCCTTAACATGGAAAAAGCTTTTACGGCATCAAGATATGACCGAGGCGGTGATGATGACTACATCAACTGCCCGATGAACAAAGAGGAGTATGAGAAGTTTTATTCGGAACTTGTAAACGGAGAAAGTGCCGAACTTCACTCATTTGACAAGAGAAAAGACGTCTATGAAGGCTGTATGCCGATAGAAGTCATGGCATCAAGAGGTGCGGATACAATGCGTTTCGGTCCGCTCAAGCCTGTTGGACTTCGTGACCCGAGAACAGGACACCGCCCGTGGGCAGTGTTACAGCTGAGAAAAGAAAACGATAAGGGTACATTATATAACCTTGTCGGATTCCAGACGAATTTGAAGTTTCCGGAGCAAAAGAGGATATTCTCGCTTATTCCGGCTCTTGAAAATGCCGAGTTTGTAAGATACGGGGTTATGCACAGAAACACGTTCATAAATTCACCCAAGCTCTTAAACTCGGATTACTCATTCAGAAACAGGGAAAACCTCTTTTTCGCAGGTCAGATAACAGGCGTTGAGGGGTACATGGAGTCCGCATCGTCGGGTATATTGGCAGGATTCAACATGGTAAGACGGCTTAACGGACTTGATACTGTTACACTTCCCGAAACAACGATGATGGGGGCGTTGTCAAGATATATCAGTGATGAAAGCGTGAAGAACTTCCAGCCGATGGGTGCAAACTTCGGTGTACTTCCCGCAATAGAACCGCATATCAGAGATAAAAAAGAAAGATATAAAGCCCTTGCAGACAGGGGTATAGAAGATTTGGAAAAAGTTTTGCAAGAAATAAGGAGTGTGTAAATTGACAGAGCTTGAAAATAAATTAGGATATAAATTTAAAAATCCACAGCTTTTGAATCATGCGTTGACACATTCGTCATACGCTAACGAAAAGCATTTGCCGTATGGCAGTAATGAGAGATTGGAGTTTTTGGGTGATTCCGTCCTCGGAGTTATAACAGCTGAATACTTCTTTAAGAATTTTGATTTACCGGAGGGCGAGTTGACAAAGCTCAGAGCCTCTACGGTATGTGAAAAGTCGCTTTTCGCTTTTGCCAAGGAGCTTGATCTCGGCAAGTATCTGCTTTTGGGCAAAGGCGAAATGAGAACTCACGGTGCGGAAAGACCGTCTATTTTGTCCGATGCGTTCGAGTCGGTCATAGCCGCAATTTACCTTGACGGCGGAATGCCTGCCGCTAAGGAGTTCGTTCTTCGCTTTATCTCAAAGGCAGCTGTGCAAAAGAGCAGTTTTCACGACTATAAGACGGCACTTCAAGAGATAATTCAGAAAAACCCCGATGAGCATATCTCTTATGTACTCGTAGGCGAAAGCGGTCCCGACCACGACAAACGCTTTGAAGTCGAGGTACACTTAGACAGCAACGTCATCGGAAACGGTACGGGAAAAAGCAAGAAGATAGCCGAACAAGAGGCGGCAAAAGCGGCTCTTGCCCTCATGGGAATAGATATTGACAAATGAGTAAGCATATAAACATTGCTCTTTTTGTTCCGCATTTAGGCTGTCCTCATCAATGTAGCTTTTGTAACCAAAAGAGTATCTCGGGCTGTGTCAAGCAGATAACATCAGACGATGTTAAGTACGCTGTGGAAACGGCTTTAAATTCAAGAGATTGCTCGCAAGGTGAGATAGCCTTTTTCGGAGGCAGCTTTACGGCAATAGACCGTGAGCTTATGATAAACTTGCTTGAAAGTGCAAGCGAGTATGTAAAAAGCGGAAAAGTGGGCGGAATAAGAATATCGACAAGACCCGACTGTATAGACGATGAAGTCCTCGGTATACTTAAGTCCTACGGTGTGACGGCTATAGAACTCGGCTGTCAGAGTATGGACGATGAAGTGCTGAAACTTAACAACAGAGGTCATGATTCGAGTGCGGTAGTCAAAGCCTCGGCACTTATTAAAAGTTACGGCTTTGAACTCGGACATCAGATGATGACCGGCTTGTACTCATCAACTCCCGAAAAGGATATAGAAACTGCAAGAAAGCTTATCGCACTTAAGCCCGATACCGTGCGGATATATCCGACAGTAGTGCTTGAAAATACAGAACTTTGTCAAAAGTACAGGCAAAACGAATACAGACCGCAGGAAATCGACGAGGCAGTCGAACTTTGCAGTGAGCTTTTGAAAATGTTCACCGAGGCGGATATACCCGTAATAAGACTCGGACTTCATTCAGGCGGTAACGTAGAAGAAGGTTTTGTCGCAGGGGTATATCACCCGGCATTCAGAGGACTTTGTGAAAGCCGTATATATTTAGATAAAGAACTCGCTCTTTTAAAGGGCGTACCAAAGGGAAATATAGAGTTGACCGTAAGCGGAAAATATGTTTCGCAGGCACTCGGTCAAAAAAGATGTAACATAGAAAAGCTTAACGCACTCGGTTACAGCTGTCGGATAATTCAAGATCCGACAATGAAGAAGTACGACGTAAAAATCGTACCGAAAGGAAACTAGTATGATTTTAAAAGCATTGGAAATGCAGGGCTTTAAGTCCTTTGCAGATAAAACCGTATTCGAGTTTGAAAAGGGAATAACAGCCGTTGTAGGCCCTAACGGTAGCGGAAAGAGTAACATTTCGGACGCTATACGTTGGGTTTTGGGTGAGCAGTCAACAAAGAGCCTCAGAGGTTCAAAGATGGAGGACGTCATCTTCAGCGGAACAAGCGTCCGCAGACCTTTAGGCTATGCCCAAGTTACGCTCAGACTCGATAACACCGACAGAAGCATAAAAAAATACGACACGGACGAGGTTGCGGTCACAAGACGTTACTACCGTTCGGGCGACAGCGAATATGCAATAAACGGTGAAACGGTCAGACTTCGTGATATACACGAAATGTTCATGGACACAGGTCTTGGCAGGGATGGATATTCCATGGTCAGCCAAGGTAAGATAGACACCATGATATCGACAAGAGGCAACGAACGACGTGAAATGTTTGAGGAGGCAGCAGGCATCTCCCACTACCGTTACAGCAGAACGGATTCACTCAGAAAGTTAGCACAGGCGGAGGAAAACCTCGTCAGACTCAGAGATATATTGACAGAGCTTGAAAGCCGCATAGGACCTCTTAAGGTTCAAAGCGAAAAAGCCGAAAAGTTCTTAGTCCTTGCAGGCGAGAAGAAAGACCTCGAAATAGGTCTTTGGCTTTACACGATAGACAAGGCTAAAAAGGAACTCAAGGAACAGGAGGACAAGCTTGCCATATGTACAAACGAGTATGAGCAGGCGGAAACCGAACTTGAAACGATAGAAAAGAAGATCGACGAGGCAATAGCCGAAAGTCAGAGAATAACGGTCGAAATCGAGCAGATAAGAGCCAATGTCGCAAAGTATGAAGAACAGGCTTTGTCGATAGATGCAAACATAGCAGTCTTGAAAAACTCAATAGAGCATAACGACAGCACGATTGAGAGAATCACAAGAGAACGCAGCGAAAACACCGATGCAAAAGCGGCGATAGAAAAGGAAATAGAAAACTGCAAAAAGGAAATATCCGAACTTACGGCTCTTTCCGAAGAAAAGCAGAAACAGTTGTTACAGCTTGCCGAGAGGATAACGCAAACTCAAAAACAGGGCGGTGATCTTGCAGACGAAAGCAGTGAACTTTCGGGAGAAATCGCAAGACTTACGAAAAATCTTGCCGACAACAGAGTTGCGTTTTCAACGGCAAAATCGTCAATTGACGAGATAAAGTCAAGACAGACGGCAATAGATGAGATAATCGAAACAAGAACGCAGACGGCTGACGAACTCAAAAAAGAGGAAGAAAAGCAGAAAGCGGATCTCTCACAGCTTGAAGAAACCATAACAAGCCTTACAAACACGGTCAGCGGCTATGAGATACGAGTTAAAAACCGCACTCAAAAGGCGGACGAACTTAAGAAAAGCATAGACGACAAGGCTTTTGAGATAAGGAAAAAGGAATCAAGAGCCAAGATGCTTGAAGATCTCGAAAAGAACATGGAGGGATATTCGGGTGCTGTAAAAGCCGTAATGCGTGAAGTTAAGCGAGGCACTTTAAGAGGAATACACGGCGCTGTATCCCAGCTTATCACTGTTGACAATAAGTATGCGGTGGCGGTCGAAACAGCTTTCGGTGCGGCTATACAGAACATTGTCACAGACAGTGAAAACGATGCAAAGAGGGCTATCGAATTTCTCAAAAGATCGAATGCGGGACGTGCTACATTCCTGCCCTTGACGGCTATAAAGGCTAAGACTTTGCAGGAAAGCGGTCTTGATGACTGTTTCGGCTTTGTCGATATTGCGACCAATCTTTTGTCGTACGATAAAAAGTATGACAATATCATAAAGAACCTTCTCGGAAGAACAGTTGTCTGCGAAGATATGGACAGTGCGATAGCAATAGGAAAACGCTATCAAAACAGATTCAAGATAGTCACTCTTGACGGTCAGGTCATAAATGCCGGAGGCTCTATGACGGGCGGTTCGAGAACGCAGAACGCAGGTATACTTTCAAGATCGACAGAGATAGAAAAGCTTGCAAACGCAGTCAAAGAGGAACAGAAAAAACTCGACACGTTAAATGAAAGTTATAAGCTGATATCGGAAGATCTGAACGCATCAACAGCGGAGCTTGAGGGTGCAAAGTCCGATCTTATGAGAAGTCAAGAAGATAAGATACGCAGACAGGGTGAACTGCGATTAACACAGGAACAGCTCACCGCAGCGGAAAAAACGCTCAGAGAACTCAAAGATGAAAAGACTTCCGCAGACGAAAGAATAAAAGCTATAGGCAAGATATGTTCCGATGCAGATGAAAGAATAAAAGAAATAAGCGAAAAGATAGCGACAAGCGAAAAACGTCTTGAAGAACTCGGTGAAAAACGCAGAGAAAGCGACGAACTTAAAGAAAAGATATCCTCCGAGGCAACGGAGATAAACCTTGCTATAAGAGGAGCGGAAAAGGACATAGAGATAAGACGCTCTTCGATAAGCGAACTTGAAACCAGAATAAGCTCTCAAAGTGACAAGATGCTTGAACTTGACGGTGAGATAGAAGAAATCAGAAACAAGAATAAGGAACTGTCAAGCGAAATAGAAAGCCTTACCTCTCAAGCACAGTCACTTCGTGAAAGCGGCGGCAATTCAAAGGAGCTTATTGAAAAGCTACAGTCGGACAGAAACGAGGCGGAAGGTCAGTCAACAAAGCTGCGTGTACTCGAAAGAAATAAGACGACAGAACGTGAACGTATCAGCGGCGAACTTGCAAGACTTGAAGAAAGAAAAGTCACCATGCTCAAAGAGTATGACGACACGATAAACAAGCTCTATGACGAGTACCAACTGACAAGACGTGAGGCAGAACAACTCGGCATAGTCATAGAAGAACCGCACAAGGCTCAACGCAGACTTGCAGAGCTTAAAAGCCAGATAAGATCTCTCGGAAGTGTTAACGTCGGAGCTATCGAGGAGTACAAGGAAGTCGGTGAAAGATACGAGTTCATGTCCTCACAGGTTGGTGACGTGGAAAAGAGCAAAGCGGAGCTTATCAAACTCATAGACGAGCTGACATCGAAAATGGCAGAGCAGTTCAGAGAGCAGTTTGCAAAGATAAGCGGTGAATTTAAAACAACTTTCCAAGAGCTGTTTTCCGGCGGTATGGCGGAACTTAGATTGGAAGATCCGTCAAACGTACTTGAAAGCAATATTGAGATAAAGGTTCAGCCTCCCGGCAAGAATGTTCAGAATATCGACTTGCTTTCGGGCGGCGAGAAAGCACTTTCGGCTATAGCCTTGCTTATAGCTATTATCAAGGTCAATCCCGCACCGTTCTGTATCTTTGATGAGGTCGAGGCGGCACTTGACGAAGTCAATGTTTCAAAGTACGCACAGTATTTAAGAAGAATGACGGACACTACACAGTTTGTTCTCATTACGCACAGACGAGGCTCTATGGAAGAAGCGGACATGCTTTACGGTGTTACGATGCAGGAGGAAGGCGTATCAAAGCTCTTAGAGCTGAAAACAGCAGAAATGGCAAGACGAATGGGAATTACATAAGGAGGAAGAATCATGGGAATTTTTAAGAAGTTAGGTTTCGGTCTGAAAAAGACCAGAGAAAACGTATCGGGTGCAATAGAGGACGTACTCGGTGCGTACGAAGAAATAAATGACGACCTTTACGAAGAACTCGAAGAAGTTCTCGTCATGGGTGATGTCGGAGTACAGACAGCACAGGACATCGTTGAGGAACTTAGAAAGAGAGTCAACAAGAACGAAGTCAGAAATCCCAAACACGCCAAGATAATCATACAGGAGATAATTTCCGATATGCTCCAAGGCGGTGAGGATATGGGTCTTGTAACTATCCCGTCGATAATACTTGTTATCGGCGTTAACGGTGTCGGCAAAACGACAACTATCGGAAAGCTTGCCTCACGCTATAAAGCCGAGGGAAAGAAAGTTATTCTCGGAGCTGCGGACACTTTCAGAGCGGCAGCTATAGAACAGCTTGAAGTTTGGGCTGACAGAGCAGGTGTTGACCTTATAAAGCACAAAGAAGGTGCTGACCCGGCAGCGGTCGTATTCGACACGATAAACGCAGGCATAGCAAGAGATTGCGATATCATCATCTGTGATACGGCGGGCAGACTTCACAACAAGAAGAACCTTATGGACGAACTCGGAAAGATATACAGAGTTATAGACCGTGAGTTGCCGTGGTCGGATAGAGAGATACTTCTCGTCCTTGATGCTACTACCGGTCAGAACGCAGTCAATCAGGCAAGAGAGTTCATGAACGTTGCCGAGATTACGGGCATCGCCTTGACAAAGCTTGACGGTACTGCTCGTGGCGGTGTTGTGCTTGCGATAAAGAATGAGCTTAAACTTCCCGTAAAGTTTATAGGCGTCGGTGAGGGCATAGACGACTTACAGCCGTTCGACCCGTCTGCATTTGCAAAAGCATTGTTTGAAAATACAGCGGAAACCGTCAAAGAGGACGATGACGAGGTAACGGAATAAGATGTCAAAAATGTGTCTTAGATGATACAAGTTTAATACAGGTAAGATGAAATGAATTTTATAATTGCTACACATAACATGAAAAAACTCGGTGAAATGCAGAGAATACTCGAGCCGCTCGGAATCAATGCAGTCATAGCAGAGCAGGTCGGTTTGACTCTCACCGATGCAGAAGAAACAGGCGAAACCTTTGAGGAAAACGCTTATATCAAAGCTAAAAGCGGTTGTGATGAAAGCGGTATGCCGTGTATAGCAGATGATTCCGGACTTATGGTTGACGCACTTGACGGTGCTCCCGGAGTGTATTCGGCTCGCTTTTCCGGAGTTCACGGTGACGATGAAGCGAATATCGACAAGCTGTTATCTTTGCTCAAAGACGTTGACGAAGAAAAGCGAACGGCTAGATTCAAAAGTGCCGTATGCTGTGTGTTCCCGAACGGTGATGTAATTACCGTAAGCGGAACGTGTGAGGGTAAGATAGGATTTGAGCGTAAGGGCAACAGCGGTTTCGGTTACGACCCCGTGTTCATGGTCGGAGATAAGAGCTTTGCCCAGCTTACAGCCGATGAAAAGGACAAGATAAGTCACAGAGGCAACGCTCTGAGCAAACTTAAAGATGCACTCGAAGAATATTCACCGAATGCATAAATTTAAAGTGATTCGGTAAGGCAGGTTTTTCAGCGACAAATTCGGCACTCCGCTCGTCTACGGCTCGGGAGTGCACGCCTTTGCCGCTCCGCCCGCAGGGCGGGCTTCAACAAAATAACAACAAGGAGTAAATTTATATATGACAGGTAAAGAAAGAGCAGCATTTCGTGCAAAAGCAAATTCACTCGAACCGCTTTTCCAAGTCGGTAAGGGCGGAATGAGTGACGCACTTGTAAAGCAGACAGACGACGCACTCAGGGCAAGAGAGCTTATCAAACTTAAGGTCTTGCTTGAATCGTCACCCATGACACCCAGAGAGGTGGCAGACGAACTTTCCGCAAGGACGAACAGTGACGTCATACAGGTTATAGGCGGTGTCATCGTGCTTTACAGGGAGAATCCCGAAATTGCGAAGAAACTTAAGGAAAAAGAAAAAGCCAAAAAGGTTGCCGCAAGAAATGCAAGAATAAAAGCGGCATCGGGCGAGTACAAAAAACAGCGTTTTAACAAAAGGTGATATAAATGAAAACAGCCGTTTTCGGCGGTACGTTCAACCCACCGCATTCGGGACACAAAAATCTCGCACTCGAAATAATGCAGGAAGTGGGATTTGACAGAATAATCGTTGTTCCGTCATTCGTTCCGCCGCATAAGAAAACAGACCAGCTTGCCGACGGAGAACACAGAGTAAAAATGTGTGAGCTGATGTTTAACGAGAACTTTTTCACTGTCAGCGACATCGAGATAAAAAGAGAGGGAAAAAGCTATACCTACGATACGGTTTTGCAACTGAAAGAACAGTTCCCCGATGATGAGCTTTTTCTTATCGTCGGCTCGGATATGCTCTTAAGCTTTCATGAATGGCATCGCTACAAAGACATAATCTCACTTGTAAAGCTCTGTGTCGCATCGAGAAGTGATGATATCTCAAAAGAAAAACTTTCCT
>CAYWDD010000012.1:0-15419 GCA_964456935.1 uncultured Faecalibacterium sp.
ATCGGCGGCTCACAGAGAGAGGAAAGACTCGATGTTCTCAAGGCGAGAATGGCTGAACTCGGACTCAGCGAGGAAGACTACTGGTGGTATCTCGAACTTCGTAAATACGGTGGAACAAAACACGCAGGTTTCGGACTCGGCTTTGAACGACTTGTTATGTATTTAACGGGTATTTCCAACATAAGAGATGTACTTCCGTTCCCGAGAACAACAGGCTCAGCTGACTTTTAATTTAAGAAAGGTACTAAAATGAAGAAAATAACTGAATTTACAAAAGAAGAACTTCTTTCACTCAAAGAAGAACTTGAAAGCAAGTATGCCGAATTTAAGGCAAGAGATTTAAAACTCGATATGTCAAGAGGCAAGCCGTCTAAGGCACAGCTTGACATTTCAAACGGACTTCTCGATACACTTTCAAGCGAGGAGTACCAAAAGCTTGAACTTTCAATGGATTACAGAAACTACGGTGTACTCTTGGGTATTCCCGAATGCAGAAAGCTCTTTGCGGAACTTCTCGGTGTCGAGGATAAAAACGTGATAATCGGCGGTACGGCAAGCCTTACGCTCATGTTCGACTATATTACACAGTGTATGGTCAGCGGTGTGGGCGGCTGCGAGCCGTGGCTTAAGCAGGGAAATGTAAAATTCCTTTGCCCTGCTCCCGGATATGACAGACACTTCGGTATCTGCGAATACTACGGCATAGAAATGATAAACATTCCGATGAGTGCGGACGGTCCTGATATGGACATGATAGAAGAACTCATCAAGGACGAGAAAGTCAAGGGTATGTTCTGCGTACCGAAATATTCAAATCCCATGGGTACGACTTACTCTGACGAAACAGTCGAGCGTATAGCAAAAATGAAACCGGCAGCTAAAGATTTCCGTATCATATGGGACAATGCTTACTGTATTCATGAGCTTACAGACACACCGGACAAGCTGCTTAACATCTTCGATGAGCTTAAGAAATACGGCAATGAAGATATGGTAATTGAGTTTTGCTCAACTTCAAAGATAACCTTCCCCGGTGCAGGTGTTTCGGCTCTTGCGGCAAGTGACAACAACGTTGCGGAAATTCAAAAGAGAATGAACATTCAGACGATAAGCCATGACAAGCTTAATCAACTTCGCCACGTTAAGTATTTCGGCGGAAAAGCGGAAAACGTCATCGAGTACATGAAAAAGCATAAGGAACTTTTAGCTCCGAAATTCGATGCTGTATGCGAGGCTTTTGAGAAAGAGCTTGCTCCCTTGGGCGTCGCCTCATGGCACAAGCCCAACGGCGGATACTTCATCTCACTTGACGTCATGCCCGGCACTGCCCGTAGAGTAGGCGAGCTTTGCAAACAGGCAGGTGTTGTACTGACAACTGTCGGTGCGACCTATCCGTATGGCAAAGACCCCGATGACAAGAACATCAGAATTGCTCCGTCACTGCCGCCAGTCAGCGAGCTTTTGACGGCAACCGAGCTTTTGTGCATCTGCGTTAAACTTGCAGCGTGTGAGGCTCTTTTGAAATAATCGGAATAGGTGATGAAATTTGGCAGTACCAAAGGAAAATATAAGAAATTTCTCTATAATAGCACATATTGACCACGGTAAAAGCACTGTTGCGGACAGACTTTTGGAGATTACCGGTTCTGTTGCAAAGCGTGACATGACCGCCCAACTTTTGGACGATATGGACCTTGAAAGAGAAAGAGGCATCACAATAAAAGCACATGCCGTAAAGCTTGACTACAAAGCTAAAGACGGCAAGGATTACGAACTGAATCTTATCGACACACCGGGTCATGTTGACTTTAACTACGAAGTTTCACGTTCACTTGCCGCTTGCGAGGGTGCATTGCTTGTTGTCGATGCATCGCAGGGCGTCGAGGCTCAGACCCTTGCCAACACATACTTGGCACTTGATCACGATCTGGAACTTGTGCCGATAATCAATAAAATAGATCTCCCTGCCGCAGACCCCGACAGAGTTTGTGCAGAGGTTGAGGACGATATAGGTCTTGACTGCTCTGATGCACCGAGGGTTTCCGCTAAAACGGGTGAGAACATGGAGGCTGTGCTTGAAAAGATAGTTTCCGATATTCCCGCACCCGAGGCGAACGACGATGCACCACTTAGAGCGTTGATTTTTGACTCTATATATGACAGTTACAGAGGTGTCATAGTTTACGTCAGAGTCAAAGAGGGTACGCTCAAAGCAGGAGAAACCATGCGAATGATGGCAACAGGTGCGGAGTTTACGGTGGTCGAGGTCGGATATATGAGAGCGACTTCACTTGAGCCGTGCAAAGAACTTCGTGCAGGTGAGGTAGGATATATCACGGCATCAATAAAGACAGTAAGAGATGCTAAAGTCGGTGACACCGTAACAAAGGTCGAAAGACCTGCCCAAGAGGCATTGCCGGGTTACAGAAAAGTAAATCCCATGGTTTTCTGCGGTGTGTATCCTGCTGACGGTGCGGACTACGAAAACTTAAGAGATGCTCTTGAAAAGTTACAGCTCAACGATGCCGCTCTTTCATACGAGCCGGAAACATCGGGAGCGTTGGGATTTGGATTCCGTTGCGGATTCTTGGGACTTCTCCACCTTGAAATAATCCAAGAGCGACTTGAAAGAGAATACAACCTTGATCTTGTTACGACGATCCCGAGCGTTATATATAAGGTTCACATGACGGACGGAACTGTAATAGAGATAGACAATCCTACGCATTACCCCGATCCGGTAAACATAGACTATTGTGAAGAACCCATGGCGAACGCTCACATTTATTCTCCGAGCGACTATGTAGGAGCGATAATGGATCTTTGTCAGGACAGACGAGGCATATTTAAAGATATGCAGTATTTGTCGGCTGACAGAGTTGACATACACTACGAACTTCCGCTCAACGAAATAATCTATGATTTCTTCGATGTGCTTAAGTCGAGAACAAGAGGATATGCCTCTTTCGACTATGAGATAAGCGAGTACGTTCGCTCCGACCTTGTCAAGCTTGACGTTCTTCTCAACGGTGATGTTATCGATGCATTAAGCTTTATCATTCACCGTGAAAAAGCAATGGGCAGAGCAAGACGTATAGCCGAAAGACTTAAGGATAACATTCCAAGACAGATGTTTGAAATACCTGTTCAGATAGCTATCGGCAGTAAGGTCATTGCAAGAGAAACGATAAAAGCGATGAGAAAAGACGTTCTTGCCAAGTGTTACGGCGGTGATATCACCCGTAAAAAGAAACTTCTCGAAAAGCAGAAAGAAGGCAAAAAGCGTATGCGTCAATTCGGTTCTGTTGAAGTTCCGCAAGAGGCGTTTATGGCAGTTCTCAAACTTGAAGAAAATTAAAAAATGTGATATACGAGCCGAAAATATTTTCGGCTCGTTTTGAGTAGCCGCCCACGGAGTGCCGATCACGCACCGTACAAACTTGCAAGTTTGTACAGACCTACTATAAGTAAGCCGACTTCACGGAAATTAAATTTCAGCTAAAATTAAGTGGCATAGGCGACCTCCTTGGGTCGGTCGCTCCCACCCACCCACCCGAAAGGAGCACCCATGCAAGGCATATACATACACATACCGTTCTGCAAAAGCAAATGTCCGTATTGCGACTTTTATTCCATACGTTCAGATAACGATACCATTGACAGATATACCGATGCTTTAGTCAGAGAAATCAAAGCCTTCCCCAAAAAAGAAAAAGTTGATTCAGTCTACTTCGGAGGTGGAACACCGTCCGTGATAGGCGGTGAAAGAATAGAAAAAATCCTTTCTGCGGTACGAGAGAGATTTGAACTTGTCGAATCCGAAATAACAGTGGAATGTAATCCGTCATCGTCAGATTATGTCTTGTTTGAAACACTTTTTGAGGCAGGAGTAAACAGAATATCATTCGGAATGCAGTCTGCGGTTGACAGAGAAAGAAGTATATTAGGCAGAATTTCCGACAGGAAAGACGTCAGACGTTGCGTAGATGAGGCAAAAAAAGTCGGAATAAAAAACATCTCGGTTGACTTGATGCTGGGCGTACCGTTTCAGGATAAAGAGTCACTTTTGGCAAGTATAATGTTCATCATGCAGCTTGATGTAAAGCACGTCAGTGCGTATATGCTGAAAATCGAGGACGGAACTTTCTTTGCGAAAATGCAAAACAAACTGCCGTTTCCCGATGAGGATTCAACTTGCGATATGTACCTTTTCCTGTGTGATTATATGGAAAAACTCGGATTCAGACAGTATGAAATATCAAATTTCGCAAAACCGGGTTACAAATCAAGACACAATCTCAAATATTGGCACGATGAAGAATATATTTCTTTCGGACCTGCCGCTCATTCATTTTACGAGGGAGAAAGATATTTCTATGAAAGAGATATCGAAAAATATATAACCGCACCCGTAAAAATATCCGACGGAAAAGGCGGCGACAGGGAAGAATATGTCATGTTGGCTTTAAGACTGTGCGAGGGATTGAGATTCGATAAATACAGAGAAAAATATTCATCGGAAGTACCCGAAAGTTTTGTCGAGAGGGCAAAACAGCTTGAAAAGTACGGCTTGGTTAAAGTGTCCGAAAATGCCGTTAAGCTGACAAGAGAGGGCTTTCTTATCTCCAATACGGTCATAGGTGAACTCTGCTCGGAAATACAGACAAGGTGAAAACGATTAAAACATAATAAGACCTCCAATAATAAGTGAAACTTATTGTCGGAGGTCTTGTTTTATGATTGTGGGTTTGATAAGGGGATTTATAGCGTACATCTTGCTTGTGGTCGGGGTACGTCTTATGGGTAAAAGGCAAATAGGCGAGTTGCAACCTGCCGACCTCGTTATAACGATACTGATATCGGAGATAGCGGCGATCCCGATAGAAGAAAGCGAAGCACCGCTGTTGTCGTCCGTGACAAACGTGTTGTTTTTGGTGTCGATAGAGATTTTAGTTTCATACATCAGCATGAAATCGACACGTTTTCGCAGAGCCTTGCAAGGCAACAGCATAATGATAATCGAGGACGGCAAGCTGAACGAAAAGGCGCTAAAACAGATAAGACTTACAATAGATGATCTGACCGAGGCTTTGAGGGAAAAGGATATTTTCGATATCACGCAGGTAGCGTATGCCTACGTTGAAACTAACGGTACGATAAGTGCGGAACTTTTTCCGAAAAGCAAAACCGTTACCGCCGAGCAGTTGGGCATAGAATCCGAAAACGTCGGTGTACCGGTCGTTATTATAAGCGATGGGAGAGTTATAAGCGAAAATTTCGGATATAGTTGTCTTAATCAAGACAGATTAAGCGAATATCTGAACCAAAAGCATCTTTCAAGGGAGGATATACTCTTGATGACAGCCGATAAACAAAAAATCGTAACCACCGTTTTGAAGGAGGGGACAAGATGAAAAGACTTGCAGCTGCTATAATTTTATTGTTATTTACAATAATTTTGAGTGCATGGGGACACGTTGAATTAAACAAGATTTGCGATGAATTGATATCAGAGATAGAAAGCTGCATCGAAATAGCAGAGAGCGGCGATGCACAAGCACTGGTCGAAAAAGGGGAGTATCTGGACGAATGGTGGCAGAAGAATCACACGGTATTGTCGGTGTTGGTCAATCACTCTGCACTTGATACAATGCAAAGCTTTCTTCCGACACTCAAAGAATTAGCCGAAATAGGCGACACGGAAGAACTTATCGAGAATTGCTATGAGTGTATAAACATGACAGAGGACTTAAAGATGAACGAAGAAATAAGCCTCGGAAACGTGTTTTGAGGAATGTACACAGTGGGAAAATTGTAAGGGATTTTCTGTTGTGTACAGGTTGAAAGTCAGAAGCAGCGGAGCGACCGCCGCAGGCGGTGGCGGAGCGTAACGGCGGCAGCTTGTGTACTCCCCGAGCCGTAGGCGAGTGGGAGTGCCAAGCTGCCGCCCCGCTGATGTAACGTGCGATGATGAAAAACTGAAAGGCTGCACAAACCGAAAGTTAAACGACCAAGCACAAACTTTCCACTATGAACAAGTTTAAAGTCACATAAATTTGCACTTGAAAACACAATCTCCAACATTTTTAAAAAATGTATTGCATTTTATTAAAAGACAGTGTATAATTAACTCAACGCAACTTTGTTAAACAATTAACAAAGTCTGCGGAATAAAAAATTCGGATATTGCATTCGCCTATTGATATAATCCGACGAATGTGTTAATATCAATATGTAAGCTAAAATAAAGGAGGGTGGATTTCGTGAGCAAAATGATGATAATTTGGATAGTCCTTGCGGCAGTTTTCGCAATTGTCGAGGCTTGTACGGTGCAGCTTGTGTCAATATGGTTCACCATAGGTGCTTTGGCATCTCTTATCGCTGAAACCTTGAATGCAAGCGAAGCGGTACAGTTTGTCATTTTTGCGGCAGTGTCGGTTTTAACGCTGATATTGACACGACCGTTTGTTAAGAAGTTTTCTTCTTCTAAAATACAGCCGACAAACGTCGATATGCATATCGGTCAAGAGGCTGTTGTAACGCAGGACATAAATAACATCAATGCGACCGGAACAGCTAAAATCAAAGGTATCGAGTGGACCGCCCGAAGTGTAGACGGCACACAGATCCCTAAAGGGGAAATTGTAACGATCAAAGCAATTGAGGGTGTTAAGCTCATTGTAGAAAGAAAATCATAATACTATAATAACGGAGGTAAAACATTATGGGTCCATTTTTATGGGTAATTTTAGGTATTGTTATTCTTATAGCGGCAATCGTAGCCGTTAATATCAAAATCGTTCCGCAGTCAAGAGCGTACGTCATCGAAAGACTCGGTGCGTACAGTGCAACATGGCAGACGGGATTTCATGTGAAGATTCCGGTATTTGAAAGAGTTGCGAAGATAGTTTCACTCAAAGAACAGGTTGTTGACTTCAAGCCGCAGCCGGTTATCACAAAAGATAACGTCACAATGCAGATAGATACGGTCGTTTTCTTCCAGATAACCGATCCCAAGCTTTATACTTACGGTGTTGAGCATCCGCTTTCGGCTATCGAAAACTTGACAGCTACAACACTTCGTAACATAATCGGTGAACTTGAACTTGACCATACGCTGACATCAAGAGATACTATCAACGCAAAGATCAGAGGTATACTTGACGAGGCAACCGACCCTTGGGGCATAAAGGTAAACAGAGTCGAGCTTAAGAACATCTTGCCGCCCAGAGAAATTCAAGATGCGATGGAAAAGCAGATGAAAGCCGAGCGTGAAAGAAGAGAGGCTATCCTCAGAGCAGAGGGTGATAAGGAAAGCAAGATCCTTGTCGCACAGGGACAAAAAGAGGCACAAATACTTGCGGCACAGGCTGAAAAAGAGGCGGCAATTCTCCGAGCCGATGCGGTCAGAGAAACTAAGATTCGTGAGGCTGACGGTGAGGCTCAGGCAATTATTGCCGTACAAAAGGCTGAGGCTGAAGGTATAAAGGCGATAAACGAGGCAAATGCAGGCGAGGCACTTATTAAGCTTAGAAGTCTGGAGGCACTCGGAAAAGTAGCGGACGGACAATCGACAAAGATAATCATTCCGTCTGAGATACAAGGTCTTGCAGGTCTTGCGGCAGGATTTAAAGAGATAGTCAAAGATTAAGATAAGCAGGGGCGAAAGGCTCCTGCTGTTTTTATGTATCGAGTTTACACCGCTCTTACCTCTTGATTTTATTTAGAATTTAGTGTATTCTTATTACATTAGGGGATACCCAAAACTATTCGGAGGAAGTCAAAATGGAGTTTATAAAAGTAAAAACATATGAGGAATTAAGCAAAAAGGCGGCTGAAATCATACTTGCTCAAATTAAGCAAAAGCCCGATTGCGTACTCGGACTTGCTACAGGCTCAACACCTGTGGGTACATATGACGAGCTTATCAAAGCTTACAATGACGGCAAAGCTGACTTTTCAAAGATAAAAAGCGTAAATTTAGATGAATACTGCGGTTTACCCGAAACCAATGACCAAAGTTACCGCTATTTTATGAATGAGCATCTCTTCGATAAGGTCAATATCGACAAATCAAACACCAACGTTCCGAACGGCACTGCCGATGATTTTGACTTGGAATGCAAAAGATACGACAAGGTAGTAGAAAGCCTTGGCGGAATCGACCTGCAAATACTCGGAATCGGTGTCAACGGTCATATCGGATTCAACGAGCCGTCAGACAAATTTTCTTGCGGTACGCACACTGTAACACTCGATGAAAGGACACGCAATTCAAACGCAAGGTTCTTTGAAAAAATGAGTGACGTTCCGACAAAAGCCATAACCATGGGCATAGAAACGATAATGTCCGCTAAGAAGATACTTCTCCTTGCAAACGGTGATGCAAAAAAGGACATAATCGAAAAAGCCGTCCACGGAGAAATAACCCCGAACGTACCGGCATCAATTCTTCAAAAGCACGACGATCTTATAGTAATATTCAGCGAAAACTAAGGAGGAAAGACTATGAATTTAGAAAAAACAATTGAAAATTTCAAGAGCAAAGGTTATTCTGTCAGCTACTTTGAAACAGCTAAGGAGGCTGCCGAGTACCTGAACGAAAAAATCGATGGTGTGACCGTATCTTCAGGCGGTTCTATGACAGTCGGTGAACTCGGACTTGTAGAGTCACTTTCAAAGCACAACACTTACTTAAGCCACTGGAATCCGCCCGAGGGAATGACAGTAGAAGAAGTCATGCAACAGGCAATGCACACCGATGTATATCTGCTTAGTGCAAACGGAGCGAGTGAAACAGGTGAACTTGTCAATATTGACGGCACAGGAAACAGAGTTGCCGCATCACTTTACGGTCATAAAAAGGTTTATTTCATCTTGGGTGTAAACAAGTTTGCCCCCGACCTTGAGGGAGCTATACACAGAGCAAGAAATATCGCTTCTCCTCTCAATGCAAAGCGTTTAGGCAAAAATACTCCGTGTGCAGTCAAGGGTGATAGATGCTATAACTGCAACAGTCCGGAAAGAATATGCAAGGCTATGAGTATTCATTTTGAAAATGTCAGAAGTTGCGAACAAGAGATAGTCATAGTCGGTGAAACACTCGGATATTAAGCCTATGTCCAAGAAAAAGAAAATTATAATTATTATATCCGTGTCGGTGCTTGTTATAGCGGCTGTCGTTACAGCTGTTTTGGTGTCCGATAACCGTAATACCTATACAGGAATCAGCGAATTGACGGATAAGGCACGGGAAGAAATGCCTATATCCGATGCGGAAAATGCCGACATTTCTTTCATAGGTCAGTGCAAATCGGACGATAAAGTGTTGATGTGGTTCATTTCGGGGAACGAATATCAGTCGCACTGTTATCTTCCCATGGAATGTACAGCAGTCGGCAAAAATCAATACAAATTCAAGAGGACTTACAAGCCTCATGTGTATTCCGACGACATTGCGGTCATCGAATGGGAAAACGGCTATGCTTTCGTAATAAATGACCCCGATTGCACGTTGGTGCATATAGAAAACGCAAAAGGATACAGTGACAGAAAGACAGTCACTTCTTACCCTTACGTCTTTTACTACGATGACGGCATACCGACAAAATACACGTTTTACGATTCAGACGGAAAAGAAATATCATAAAAATAGCCTCCCTGCACGAGAGCAGGGAGGTTCTATTTTATACGAACCTCATCACCACTGCACAAACAGCCGCACCGACCAGTGCCGAGATGCCTATCTTGACAAAGTCCAGAAGTCTCGCTCTGCCGCTCTTTTTACTCGGTGGCGGAAGCGTTGTCGAGTTCGCTATTCGTCCTGCACGTTCACGGATTTTCCCCTCACTTACAAAGGAGTATTCGGGTTTTACAAAAAATATAATTCTTTCAAAATATTCACAAGTCGTGTCATTGACTTCAACGACCTGATGATTAACACCTTTTATCATCTCTTAACTCTCCCAACTGAAATTCATCTATAATATTTTAGCCACTCATGTTTGTTTTATGCCGTTTTTTCCTGCGATAAACGACAGAATATCCTCATTTTTCGACAAAAAAGGGTATACAAAAAAACGCAACTATGATATAATCTAATATAATTATAGCTATGTGTGGTGGTATGATGAAATTGACACAAATCGGTGAAAGTGTACTGTTATTTCAGTGCGATTGCCTTGATATTCCGCTGTGTCTTGACTGCGGTCAGGCATTCAGATTCACTGAAAGACCCAACGGTGGCTTTCACGGTGTCGTACAAGGTGAGATTTTAGACGTAAAATCCACCGAGGACGGTTATATTTTCGAACATACCGACATAGATAAATTTGAAAAGCTATGGAAACCTTACTTTGACTTGGAACGTGATTATGCGAAAATTTGCAAGTCGTTCGGGGATGAAAACCTGAAAAAAGCGACCGAGGAATTTTACGGTATACGAATTTTAAGGCAAGAGCCGTGGGAGGCGCTTTGCTCCTTCATAATTTCGCAAAACAACAATATCCCCCGAATAAAGGGCATCATTGAAAGACTTTGCGAAAACTTCGGTGAAAAGATAACGGACAGCGACTATACCTTTCCGTCATATGAGGTACTTGCAGGTATGAGCGTTGACGACCTTTCACCGCTTAGAGCAGGTTTCAGAGCTAAGTACATTATAGATGCCGCACAAAAGGTCAAAAGCGGTGAAGTAAGACTGTACGAGCTTTATGAAATGCCGATGGACGAGGCAAGGCAAGAACTTATGAAGATAAAAGGTGTCGGTGCAAAGGTTGCCGAATGCACGCTTTTATACGGCTTGGGCAGGGTAGAGGCTTTTCCCGTTGATGTCTGGGTCAAGAGGATAATGGCGGAAATGTACCCGAACGGACTGCCCGAATGTACAAAGGGAGTCGAGGGCATAGCACAGCAATACTTGTTCCATTGGAGAAGAAAATCAAAGGAGTTTTTGAAAGATGACGAAAAAACAGCGAGTGTTGTCGGCAGTAGCGGCACTTAAAGAGATGTACCCCGAGGCGATATGTTCTCTTAATGCCTCAAATCCCTTGGAGCTGCTTATTGCGACAAGGCTGTCGGCTCAGTGTACAGATGCAAGAGTGAATCTCGTAACACCGACGCTGTTTGAAAAATATAAAACGCTTGACGATTACTGCAACGCAAAAGTCGAGGACGTAGAAGAAATAATACGCTCATGCGGATTTTTCAAAACGAAAGCCAAGGATATCGTCGGCATGGCACAGATGATAAAATCCGAATTTGACGGCTGTGTACCCGACAGTATCGAAAAGCTGACGAGCCTGCCCGGAGTAGGAAGAAAAACCGCAAACCTTATAATGGGTGACGTATATAAACAGCCGGCAGTCGTAGCCGATACGCATTTGATAAGAATATCGAATCTTCTCGGCTTGGTCGATACGAAAGACCCGAAGAAAGTCGAACTTGAAATGAAAAAGCTCTTGCCGCCCGAAGAAAGCAACGACTTTTGTCACAGGTGCGTTCTGTTCGGCAGAGAGATATGTATAGCAAGACGACCGAAATGCGATGTTTGTCCGATGAACGGATTTTGCGTTTCGGCAAAGAAGTAAACAATACCGTAAGGTGTTTAAATATGAAAATATGAAAAGGATGGATGCAAGTGGACAGCGAAAAGAAAAAGCAATTAGGTGAAAAGGTCAAAAAGGCGATAGGTGTCAAAGGCGACTTTAAAACAACGATTTTGCCGATGATGAATTACAGTTTCTCGAATATAGCAATGAGCGGTTCGGGATACATTGTAAGTATGTACTTTACGATATTTTTGACAGACGTCGTCAATTTCGACCTGAAAACAGCGGGTATAATCGTAATGATAGCAACGCTTTGGGACGCAATAACCGACCCCGTTATGGGTGTTATCACGGACAGAACACGTTCAAAATACGGTAAGCACAGACGTTATTTCCTCTGGGGACTTCCCGTACTGTTAGTGTCGTATGCCCTTATGTGGAACACGTTCGGTGTGTTTGACGGACAGGCTGATAAGACCAAGGCGATGATATATTTCACGGCTATGTTTATGCTGTACAAGACAGCGTATACGATAATTGACGTTCCGCACACGGCAATGCTCCCCGAACTTGCCCCGGAATATAACCTGAGAACACAGTATACGTCAATGGGTTATATCTTCAACTCCTGCGGAATGATTCCTGCGTATGCTATAACACTTGTCGTTCTTTCGATATTCAAATCAAATGATAATCTGACGAGAGAATCACAGACACCCTTTGCGGTAATAGGTTTGGTTCTTGCTGTCTTGTTCTCTGTAGCGGTTTACTTTACTTTCAAGCTTACGAGAGAGCCGAGTTCAATAGATATGCAAGTTCCGAAACTTGACTTAAAGTTTATCATAAACGAATACGTCTATGTATTTAAGAATCGCTCTTTCAGACAGTATTTCTTCATGAATCTTGCATACCAGTTTGCAACGGGATTCTACTTAACTTCTAAGGTTTTCTATATCAAATACCTTGCTAACCAATACGCAATGTACCCGATATTCAACATCGTGGCAGGTGTTGCCGAATCGGCGGCATTCCCTCTTAACTACGCACTTACCATGAAGTACGGCAAAAAAAAATGCGGTGCTATCGTAACTCCCATAATGATAATCGGTCTTGGAATAGGACTCTTCATGGGCAGAAGTAACGGTGGTGCAGGTTCGATTATTTGGGCTGTACTTATGATGCTGAGTATGATACTCTATCCGTTCGGTATGAGCGGTCTCGGATTTGTTTGTAACAACATCTTCCCCGACCTTACCGACGTTGACGAGGTAATTACAGGCAGAAGAAGAGAGGGCGTTATCTCGACATTCAACACTCTTATCAAAAAGAGTGCATCGGGTATCATGGCGGCTCTTGTTACATTTATCATGCAGACATTCGGACTTGTTACGGGTACTGTAGTTCAGGAATATGAGGCAGCAAACAACACACTTTATCCGCAGACAAACAGTGCTTTGTGGGGTGTCAGAATTTGTGTTGCCGGTATTCCGATAGTCGCGGCTTTGATAGCACTCTTGCTTCTTAAGAACTTCAAGATGACAAAGACCGACCACGAGATGATAAGAGCGGCAATAGCTACAAAGCGTGAGTACGGCTCTGTTGAACTTACTGAAGAAGAAATCAAGTGCTGTGAAGAAATTTCGGGTCAGAAGTTTGAAACAACATGGCTCGGTCAGGATAACCCTGTCGGCAACGGCAACAGACTCGAAAGAAACGAAGACGGCGAATATACGATCCTTGCTATGATAGAGGCAAGAAACGCTGTTGCAAATGAGAAATAATTCAGATTGGAGATACATAAAATGAAAAAGTTTTTGTTCTATTTTTGGCAGTGGACATGGGGATTTACGGTAAACCTCGTAGGCGGTATCGTATACCTTGTTTGTACTAAAATACTGAAGTACGATCATGACAAGGTCGGCTATTCACACATAGCTTTGATGCCGTGGAATCAAGGCGGTCTGTCACTCGGCACATTCATATTCATGAGAAAAGACCACCCCGACAAGGACTGGACTTACAACACAAGAATCCACGAATACGGTCACACATGGCAGTGCTTACTTTTAGGCCCTCTTTACTGGATAGTTATAGCTCTCCCCTCGGCTATTTGGTGTAACTGCTTTGCAAACTATCGCAAGAAGAACAACGTTTCTTACTATAAGCTCTATTGCGAAAGCTGGGCAAACAAATGGGGTCAGAAAGCAACCGGACTTAAAATGAAAATAGAAAAATAAAATAACACAGGCAGGCGGAGAAATACCTCCGTCTGCCGACAAGAGCGGTGAAAGAGAAATGAAAAAACGCATAGTATCATTATTTTTGACATTGGTTTTAGCACTCGGTTTCCTGACCTCCTGCGGTAAAGAACCTCAAGAGGGCGGGAGTTTCACTACGCCTATAGAAAACGACCCTGTGTACCTTGATCCGCAAATAGCAAAGGACAAGGGAGCGTTTTCCATAATAAACAACTGCTTTGAGGGCTTAGTGAGAGAGGATAAAGACGGTCAAATAATTCCCGGTGTCGCAACCGACTGGAGCGTGTCCGATGACGGCTTAAACTATACGTTTCACTTAAGACAGGACGCTAAGTGGTTTGTGACGAAAAGTGCCGGAAAGACTATCGGAGAGGACTATGAAACAAACTTTGACACGTCGCTTACGGCTGATGATTTCATCTTCGCATTAAGACGTGCGGTGTCAAAGGAAACAAATTCGCAAAATGCGGATAAACTTTTGTGTATAAAGAATGCAGAGGATATAAACAGCGGAAAATTGTCCGCATCAAAACTCGGAGTGAAAAAAGACGGTGACTATACCTTAAAAATAAAGCTTGAACAACCGTGCGACGAGTTTTTATCGGCACTGACAACACCTGTTGCCATGCCCTGTAACGAAGAATTTTTCGAGCTGACTGCCGGAAGATACGGACTTTCAAGCTCATATCTGATATATAACGGTCCGTTCTATATAAGCAACTGGAACGAGAACACATCTGTAACTATAAAGAAAAACACCGAATATCACGGTGAAAACGTATCAAAGGCGGCAAGTGTGTTCTTTTCGGTAAACACCGAATCCGAAACCCGAGCCAAAAAACTCACACAAGGCACATACGATTTTGCGACCTTAAGTTTTGAACAGTACAGCAGCATAAAAGACAGCAATGAGGCAGTTTTTTCAAGTACGCAGGACACTTTGTGGGGACTTGTGTTTAACTGCAAAGACGAAGATATGTCGTGCAAGGACTTAAGGCTTGCAATTTGCTACGGCTTTGATAAGAGCCTTATGGAAAAAAGCGAATACATGGGTGAAACCGCCGCAGGAATATTGCCCCCGTCCGTTACTGTTTCGGGCGAATCCTACAGAGATAAATCGGGCGAAATAAGTATGCCGTCATACAGTGCCGCAAAAGCGGAGAAATATTGGGATAAAGCTCTTGAAAAGCTTGAAAAAAACGGCTTGAGCATAACAATAAAATGCACACAGGAGCATGAAAATCAGTTGCGTTCGGTACTCCAAAATCTTCAGAAAACGTTCGGAATAAGCTGCGATGCAAGAGTCAGCGTAGTGGAAGAAACAGCCTTGATAAGTGACGTAAATTCGGGAAATTATCAGATAGCGTACGCACCGATAACATCGCAAAGCGAATTTGCACAGGACTTTTTGAAAATCAGCGTTACGAAAGTCACCCGATATGAAAACGGCACTTATACATCTCTTATAAACAAGTTGCAAAATGCCGATAATCGAAAGAGAACCAAATATATAAAAGAGGCAGAGGAGCATCTGACGGAAAATGCCGTCTTACTTCCGGTGTTCTATTCAAACAGCTATTGCGGATTCAATTGTGAAACGCAGGGAATATAC
>CAYWDD010000013.1:0-14673 GCA_964456935.1 uncultured Faecalibacterium sp.
CTTTTGACAATGTGGAGCTTTCTTTTTTAGCTTTGATCTGACTTTCAGTTTGCACCGCCCATAGGCTGCCCTTCGGGCAGCCTACCCCCGAACCCCGCCCCGCCGCCCAGCAGAGCAACCGCCGGCGGTTGCTCTGCTGGGCGGCGGGCGGGTGGGCTGCCGGGGTGCGTAGCAGGGCGGCAAGCCACGTCTTTGCGTGCAAAGACGTGGCTGAAAAGCTAACCGTTAGATGAATTTAAAAATGAACGAACAACAAAAACCCGACTGTCGCAAAAAGCTTACGGCAGTCGGGTTAAACTTATCCTATCAACGTGTTAATGTTCTTTTCCATTAAGTCGAAGAACTTGTTTACTATTTTTTTGTCCTCATCGTTTCCGCGAACGCACATCGAAAGCGTGATAACGTTCTTATATGTCGTTACAGTTAAAAGTACAAACGGTTTGTACTTGACCGCACCCGACATGAATGCATCGGTCGGCTCTTTTCCCGAAAGAGAAAAGCTCTTGCTGTTGAGTATGCCTATGTTACTCATTGCCATGAGCGGATTAGAATATCCGATTTTTATTATCTGCTCCGATACCGTGTGAGGCAGGAAGTTATATCCGAAATTGAGAAGCGGCAGTCCGTAAAGTCCCATAAACTTGTCGTTTTTGAATCTGTTTGAACTGCGAACTACATATTTTACGGTTTCAAATATGTCACGACCTCTTTCCGGAATAGCACACTGCATCCATGATGTGTGATTTGTAAAGCCTTGATTTTCAACGCTGTCCATGTGTCTGCGAAGGTCAATTGCGTTGGATATCATTACTTTGTCACTTGCAGGGTATTCGGCAAGCTCATAAACGCTGTAAAAATAGCTTGCAAGAATGAGGTCGTTTATTGTCGCACCAAGCTCCTTGCCTTTTGATTTGAGCTTTAAAAGAGTGTCCTCGCTGAATTTTTTCCTTGCGATGAAAGACTTGTCACGAATGCTGTCCTCGGTCAAGGGGAACTTGTGGTCATCTCTTGAATTTATATTCTTGAAAAGATGCTGTGCAATATCGGACTCGGTTTTTGTATAACCTGAATAAACGTTGTCATAAGAACGTGAGCCGTGTCTGAAATCGACAGGACTTATACCGCTTTCAACGTATTCGGTGTAGTTTTTGCAAAGCGACTGAATGAAATACTTAAGGTCGCCTCCGTCCATACACATATGGTTTTCGACAATACACAGCGTGCTTTTATTATCCTTTATGAAAAGTGCAACTTTCATCTGTATGTCGGAATCTGTCGGTATGTATTGGGTGAGGAAGGTATCGACTGCCTCACTCAAATCATCGGGATAGCTTACAGTGAAAACGTCGTCAATACGGTAAGGCTTGACTTCCCAGTAAGTGTAAAGCTTGTGATCGACAAATTTAGAGTGAAGTACGGGAGCTTTTTCAAAAGCACAGATAATGACTTCCTTAAGTGCCTCAATGTCGGGTACGAAATCATAATTTAACTCAACGTGAACCATGCGGTCGTTGAAGTCACGGAATAAATAATGCATTTTATCCCAAAGCTCGGCTGTTAATCTGCGTTCCATCAGTCTACCTCCTGCTTATACATAAAGTATTTCATGTTGTTCATTATGACGGCAAGAATATATATGAGGTCAACTACAAGACCGAGGAGAATTATCGGCCAACCGCCGCCCCATGAAACTATGTGATATGCCGCAAGTACAATATATATCATAGTTGCGATCGCCGGCATATAGATAAAGAACGATATCATTCTGAATTTCTGTTTGGTCGAGTAAGCGAAGATCAAATCGGCTATGAGTGCCAGCATTACACCTGCAGGAACGATCGGCCAAGTGGTCAGCTCGCCGGGGAGCATCATCAGCCAGAAAAGATAAGTGAAAACCATGAACAGTATGACGCAGCCTATAAGCATGACTCTTGCGATAGGGTGGAACACTTGTTTCATGTGATATATCTTGTTGATAGCGAAACTTAAATAGAAGATTATCAGGAAGAAAACACCGCCTACTATTATAAGCCACGATTTATCCCAAGCTTTCGTCAGATCACTTACGAAGAAGTATGCAACGAACATTAAGATAAAGAAGATTATGCCGCCGATAGGCAAGATGACCTTAAGCTTTTTCTCAAGCATACGTTTTCTTTCTTCTTTTTCGAATTTCGGGAAGTTGCCCTTGATGTCACCGAATTCATCTGCTATGAGATCTGCTAAAACTTTCTCATCTTTAAGTCCGGCATGAGTGATCTCGTTTGCTCTTTCGGTCATTTCACCCAGAAGTTTTCTTTTGTACAGATAAGTCATTCGGTTATCTTTAAGTCCCTGACAGGAACTTTCTATGTACTCTATAAAATCTTTCATAACAAAACCTCGCTTTCGCAAAAAGTTATTAATACACATGGTAAGTATAACATAAAAGCCGCCTAAAGTATAGACAGAAATTAAATTTTACCTATAAAATCGGTATAGAATTTTAAATTTCAAAGTTTCCCTCCATCCAAAAAGGTTGACAATATCAAACAAGACTGATAAAATAAAAAAGACATATGTCAAATTGAAAGGAGTCAATATTATGGGATTTTTAACAGGTAAGACCGCCATTATCACAGGCGGCGGAAGAGCTGTACTCAGTGACGGCAGCTGCGGTTCTATCGGCTACGGCATTGCTACGGCTTACGCAAAAGAGGGCGCAAACCTTGTTTTGACGGGAAGAAACGTTCAAAAGCTCGAAGATGCTAAGGAGGAACTTGAAAGACTTTACGGTGTCAAGGTCTTAGCGGTACAAGCAGACGTAAGTGCAGGAACGGACAATGAGGCAACAGTTCAAAGCGTTATCGACAAGGCTATCGAGGCTTTCGGCAGAATCGACGTCCTTATCAACAACGCACAGGCATCGGCATCGGGTGTGCCTCTTGCAGACCACACGACAGAGCAGTTCGACCTTGCAATGTACTCGGGATTGTATGCTACTTTCTATTACATGAAAGCTTGCTATCCTCATCTTAAGGAAACAAAGGGTACTGTAATCAATTTCGCATCGGGCGCAGGACTTTTCGGAAACTTCGGTCAATGCTCATATGCCGCCGCAAAGGAAGGTATAAGAGGCTTGACAAGAGTTGCGGCAACAGAATGGGGCAAAGACGGCATAAACATAAATATCGTTTGTCCTCTTGCTTGGACTTCTCAGCTTGAAAGCTTCGAGAAAGCATATCCCGACGCATTCAAGGCTAATGTTAAGATGCCGCCCATGGGTCACTACGGTGACGTCGAAAAGGAAATCGGCAGAGCCTGTGTATCACTCGCATCTCCCGACTTTAAGTATATGAGCGGTGAAACTATCACGCTTGAGGGCGGAATGGGTCTTAGACCGTAAATACACGCAAAAAAATAACAGTCGCAAATCAAAACGGTTTGCGGCTGTTTTTGATTTAATGTAAGGCGTGGATTGTAAGCCGGGTGGGGTGCCGGGGTGCGAAGCAGGGCGGCAAAACCGAATGGCGGGCAAAAAGCCTAAATTCAGAAACACCTAAAAGCGGATATGTTCGGGTGTGGGTGTCCCACCCATAATTTGCACTCAGCACTCACTCAGCACTCTGTCATCATTCTTATTATAAGCTTGTCGGTTTCTCTCATTCCGTCACGGGCAAGCTCGCCTACACTTCTTATCGTGTTTTCAACACCCTTGACGATGATTCCCTCACCGCCGAAGAACTCTTTTCCGTGATTGCCCATCTGCATTCCGAGAAGTCCCGATTCGACGGCTGAGGCTATCTTTGCCGCACAGCTGGGTTTTGCTCCGTCACAGATCATTCCCGAATTTATGGCAAGTGCGTTGACTACCGTATGTGAGATTTCCTTTGTACCGCCACCGTAAAGATAGGTGATTCCTGCACCTGCTCCGCAACCGGCGCTTGTTGCACCGCAGTAAGCGGAAAGAGGACCTATTCCCGTTTTAAGGTGTATTGTTATCAAGTTTGAAACTACTAATGCTCTGTACATCAAATCTCTTGATACACCGAGTTCTCTTGCATAGACGATAACGGGCAACGATGCGGTAAGTCCTTGGTTGCCGCTTCCCGAGTTAATGACAACGGGCATTTCACAGCCGCTCATTCTTGCGTCTGAACCTGCCGCAGCATAAGCTTTGGCTCTGTTGTGAACGCTGTTACCGTAGGATCTTAAAAGGATACTTCCTATGCTTGCACCCCAGTTGTTGTGAAGTCCTTCTTCGGCTATGGCGGTGTTGCACTCTATCTGTCTTGTAATTATATCCTCAACTTCGCTTATTTTAACAGTGTTTGCAAATTCGACAATGCTGTCAACATTCAAAAGCGAGCGGTCGGTTCTGTATGCGTTCTTCTGTTCGGCATATTCACGGGTAAAGACGGTTTCATCGTCCTTTTTCATGCAGATAATGTTTGTATGTTCGCCTGCTATTTCGACATATGCCGTATGCTCACCGCTGTGAGCAAGGATAGAAATATAGAAAATATATCCGTTATCGGAAGAAGTGACCTTACAGTCGATTTTTTCAAGGTACTCTGAGATAAGCTTAATTTCATCGTCTGTTACCTTGCTTAAAACCTGAAGTTCATCGTCGGCTTGACCTGCGACAAGACCTGCAACAGCGGCGGCAGCTATGCCTCTGAGTGAACCTGTATTCGGAACGATAACGCTCTTTACATTTTTGATAATATTGGGGCTTGCCTCAATTTCCACACGTTCGGGTATGCAGCCGAGTAGTTGTCTTGCTTTTGCGGCAGCATATGCTATGGAAATAGGCTCTGTACAGCCCATTGCCGGAACAAGTTCTTCGTTTAAAATAGCTATGTATTCTTCATATACTTTTCTTTCCATGTTTTGCTCCTTTTAGTGACGTCAAAACAGACGTTTTAGTTGTAAAATACGAATACTTCGGTGTACCGAAAACATATTCTTCTGTAATTATACCTGTTTTCGACAATAAACGCAACCGTAAAATAAAAATTCGTGATAATGACGAAAAGAACTCGCAAGGGCAGTCTTGCGAGTTCTTTTAACGCTGTTTTTACAATCTTAAGTCATCTTCTTTTCTCTGCTTTTTATCTCTTATAAACCACGGCACTCCGAAACCGATTCCGCCTCCGACTAATGCTCCGATGAGAAGAAACAGCCACCAAAGAGCATTGCCGCTTTCTTTTTCTTCTTCGTCGTTTATCAGCGTTTCAACAACCTTTTCTTCAATTAAGGTCGCAACATCGACAGTCTTTTTATACTCTTTGCCGTAGTCGTCCTCATATGTTATAACAACAGTGCCTTTCACTTCGCCGAGTGCGTCGTTTTCGATTTTAAGATTAGCTGTGCAAACGGCACTTTGAGCTTTCTCGATATCTCCTACAAAAGACGTTCCGCCCGAGGACATCTTTTCAATATCAAAATCGACCGTACAGTTGCGAATGTCACACTTGCCCGTGTTCATTAGCGTTATTTCAACGGTCTGTGTGCTGCCTTGCACGAGCTTTTTGGGAAGTGTAACTCCGCTGTACTTAAGTTTTAAGGGTTGTCTTACGTCAATTCTAAGTGTGTCGCTTGACGAATATGACGAATAGTATTTGTCCTCATACTCTGCCGAAACGGTGAGGTCATGCGAACCGATAGTTGCGGTGTTTACGGCTTTGAGCGTTATTTTCCAAGTGTAAGTACCGCCTGCCTTGACATAGCTTACATACTGCGTGGGCATTCCTTCGGTCAAAATATCGCCTGCGGGATCTGAAAGTGAAAGCTTTATATTGTAAAGCGATTTTGACTTGCTGTAATTTGTAAATGTAACCGACAGCTCCGATGACTTTTCGGGTGAAAGATAGTTTTTGTCAAGCTTATAGCTTGTTACCATGAATCGAGGTGTGGAATTGTCTACACTTTCCTCAGCGGCAAAAGCTGAAAACGGTACAAGAAAAAGTAAAATGCAAAGAATGTATGAAATAGCTTTTTTCATGGTTTTTCCTCCTTACAGTTCTCTGATATTTTCGACTATGCTGTGTTTCATCTCCTGTTTGATTTTAGAGTACAGGTTAAGACTGCAAATCAAACAAAGCAACACACAAATTACGAGTGCCGGCCAAATCAAATACGACATTTCATAGGCTTCTTTGAGCGTTAGTTTTAAGATAACGTGCGTGACCGAGTAGCCGCCCAAACCTATGCCCATGCCCCAAGCGAACATTGATACCAATTGTTTTATGTACGCACCGGTCAAATCTTTGACGGACGCTCCGACCGCTCTTAAAGTGCCTATTTCCTTTTTGCTCTCTCTTATCTTTCCCGTCAATGCGTTATTGACGATGCTTGCGCAGATAGCGAACATCAGGATAACTATCGAAAATAAAGCTAAAATAAGTGTGTTTATTTCCGATTGTGTTGTCGAGTGATAGTTGTAATTTGAAAATGCCGAGAAACCCGATCCTGCGAAAATATCATCTAAATATTCCATAACTTTTTCATCTGCGGTATCGTCAAGTTCACCGTCATAGTCAAATTGCATATAACTATAGCCTTGATCTTGTTTTGAAAATTTATTTAGTCCCTCGGTCGTTGTCATAATTCCGATACTGTCGTAATTATTCATAGTCATTGCCCCACTGAAATAAAATTTCTTGATTATTGCACCTATTTTGACTTCCTTTTCGTATGACTTTGTAATTTGCGGATTCTTACCGGCATTAAAGTCCGATTCGCTTTGATCGGAATAAGCTGTTATGAGTTTAATAGTGTCACCGGCTTTATATCCCAATGAAGCCACAGGACCATATTGATAATGATTTTTTAAGCTGTCGGTGTCATCTAAATCACGAACTCCGTATGACGATATTCTGCCATCGCTGTTAAAATTACAGACAAATCCTATATTTTGACAAGCAACAAGCACAACTTCTTCACCGGAGTTAAGCTTATCAACATCAATCTTTCCGTCAATAACCTCAAACTTGTCTATGCTTTCTTTTATCATTTCCGGCATAAAGCCGCGAATGTTGACATGGAAAAGCTCACCTTTACCCAAAGCATTCTTAAAATATTTATAACTTTCATCTTCTCCTTCAAAGTAAACGTCGAAGAAGTCCTCGGGTTTCGTACTTTCAAGTATTTCTTTCGTCGGCTCGGCACAATTATACGGACTGACCATACTTGATGCTGATATGACTTTCATATAATCGTCATATTCATCGACTTCTATCCATGATGAAAGTTCCTTATATCCTTTTATAGAATCGAACATTGCCAAGTCGATGATATCGAGGTAGTCGTTAGCACTTATTGTCGAAACAATATTCGGCATATTGGCATATAAGGTTTCAACTGTGTAACCACTTCTTAAATCCAATGAATAGTCATATTCATTATATTCATTCCAGCGATCCATATCCATTTCGGCTTTTAATGCGGAAAATCCGAAGCTCGATATAAATATCGTTATAATCAGTATAACGGTAACGGCGACTTGCTTTGAACGATAGAATTTTATACTTCTGTTTGCAAGAAGTGTCGAAACCGAAAACTGCTTTTTTGTCTTTATCTTCTGTTTTTTCATCTTCCTGTTAAGTTCGACATTCCTTATTGCCTGCATAGGCGGTACTTTTGATGCCTTGATAAGAGGAATAAGCGAGGCAAGCATTACGCAGACAACACTGACTGCGGCAGTGCCTAAGAGTACCTTAAAATCGGGGATAAAGATAAACTGCTCACCCATAAAATATGCAATAAGCTTAACAGCGAAATATGAAACAAGAACACCTATGGGTGTGCATATAAGCGTGATGATAAAGGTTTCTCTGCCGAAAATATTGATTATCTGCCGCCTTGTCGCACCGACTGCACGAAGCATACCTATCTGCTTGCGACGTTCGTTAAGATTAGTCGAAAAGGCATTGATAATGCCCATGCATGATGCTAACATAAGCACAACGGCAAGGGTTACGGTAATGAGTGCCGAGCTCATAACATCGCCATTGACATCATTGGAAAAAACGGACATATAAATCATTGGATTTGAATAATTTTCTCCGTATTTTGCCGCTGCTTTATCATATATCGGAGCCATAATGTTTTGCCAAAATACAGTAGAGTCAAGTTGAGTTCTCTTGTTTAAAGCCTCCTGTGTTCCTTTAAGATATATGCCCAATATTTCTTTTTCGCCCGGCTCGGTATCTTCCTTGTCGCTGACAAATGCGGCAGGCAAAATCTCCGTGCGGTCAGTAAATAAGCTCGCTATATTCGACCTTTTATCTTTTAAGATTCCGACTAAGGTATAGGTTTTCTGTTTCGATGCAGACAGATAATCAAGTCCGTTAGCTCCCAAAACAGTAAGCGTGACCTTTTTACCTATCATATCAGATTTTACGCCAAGTCGCCTTGCGGCATCTTCTTCAATAGCTATTTCACCCAAGTTTTCGGGATAACGTCCCTCTTTGACATTGACATAATAAAGTTCTTTCGCCTCATCATCAAGCCATGCGATAGCTGTGCCTCGGTCTGCTTTTTCTTCGTCCGCGTAGCCGTAGCCTAAGATATGAGCGTAACCGTAGCTTTCGAGATATCCGTTTTCTTTGCCCGATTCGGCATCGACAAAATCCTGCGGTGCGAAATAGTATGCGTTAAACTTGCCGTAGGACTGATTGCGATATTCTGCGTTAGACGACATTGTACATGAAACCAAAAACATTGTTCCGGACGAAAAGATTATCGCTAAGATTATGCCTATTATCAGTGTGATGTATTGTCTTTTTCTTTGCTTTAGATTTCCCAAAGCAATAGTGTTGACGGTAAGCTTTTTATTCATTTCAGCCACCTCACACTTCCTGTGCCGACTTTGTATCTCTGACTATTCTGCCGTCCTCTAAAGTGAGGATTCTTTCCGCCTGTTCGGCAACATGAAGGTCGTGGGTGACGAGAATGAGCGTTACTCCGAGCTGTTTGCCGGCGTACTTCAAAAGAGAAATGACTTCACGGCCGCTTTTTCCGTCAAGGTTTCCCGTCGGCTCATCGGCAAAGAGTATTGACGGCCTGTTTGCCAAGGCTCTTGCGATAGCTATTCTCTGTTGCTGACCGCCCGAAAGTGCCGACGGCAAGTGGTCGAGCCTGTCACGAATCCCCAGCACGTCTATAACTTTGTCGAGATATTCCCAATCGGGCTTTTTTCCGTCAAGCATTATCGGTAAGAGAATGTTCTCATAGCCTGTCAGCTCCTGCACGAGATTATAAGCCTGAAAAACAAAGCCGAAACGACGTCTGCGAAGGATGGATAACTGATTGTCGCTGTACGAGGAAAGTGATTTCTCACCATAGATGACCTCACCGCTTGTAGGCAATTCGAGAGAGGAAAGCGTATGCAAGAATGTTGATTTTCCCGAACCTGACGGACCTGTTATAGCACAAAACTCTCCCTGCTGAAAAGCCAAGGTGATATTGTCAACGGCTCTGACAGTGTTTTCACCGCTGATATATTCCTTGGTAAGATTTTTACATTCGATAATGTTCATATTAAACACCTCTTCTTTAGTTTGTGCTTTTATTGTACACTGTCAACCTTTCGTTTCGGTGACTTTAAGCTTAAGATTTTGTAAGGTTAGGAGTGAATGGTTCGGTGAGGAACGGGTGGGGTGCCGGGGCGGAGGGGCGGCAAGGGACGGCTTTGTGTACTCTTGAACGCAAGTGAAAGAGTGCCGAAGTCGTCCCTGAAAACTGTCCGTAAGATAAGACCGAAATAATATAGAAAGACTTTGATTTTAATATGGAAAGCACTAAATTTTAACATTCCCGTCAATCAAAGGAAAGCACATTACTATGCGAAGTCCTTTTTCGCTGTTTTCTGCCGTAACTGTGCCGTGATGCTTTTCGACAATGGCTTTTGTTATTGAAAGTCCTATACCTGCACTGTCGGGCGATGCGTTTTCCGTTCGATGAAATCTTGCAAAAAGTTCGGTAAGATCGTTTTCGTTGACACCGCCACCGTTATCTTCAATGGTGACATTAACGCTTTTTTCTCCGTTTTCGATGTATATATCAATCTTTCCGTCATCGTCTGTATGCTCACAGGCATTCTTGATAATATTTCCGAAAGCCTCGGAAAGCCATGTCTTGTCGCACCTTAGTGTTGCCGTACCATGTATGTTTATCTCTTTATGCGAAAACAAAGTCAAAAACTCAGATCTAAGTTCGGCAAAAATTCCCGAAAGCTCAGTGTCGGAAAAATTCATAACGTAGGTATCACTTCGTATCTTTTCAAGCTTAATAACGTTATATATCAGCTTTTCCATTTTTTCTATAAGCTCAAGTTCCTTTTCATTATGAGGTGCAGGAGACGAATTTTGTTCCATTTCACAGTAAAGCCTAAGTCCCGCAAGCGGAGTTTTCAACTGATGAGAAATATCGGATATAAATTCCGAATTGTTGCGAGCCTCGATTTTCGTATGCTCTTTTTCCCAAACAAGCCGTGTTTCAAGCTCATGTATGTTCACTTGCAGATGTGCTAAATCTCCGTCAGATGTTGCAAGTTCGGTCAATTTGCCGTTTTCAATGAAATTGACAATGCTTTCACTGAGTTTACGTATTCGTCTTTTATTAAAGTATCGCTCCGTCAAAAGAAACGCAGTAGCTACGCTTAAAATGACGCAAAGTGCTATCAAAAATTCGGTCAAGAGTTATTCCTCCCATCTGTAACCTGCTCCACGCACGGTAACAATATGTTTTGCTCCTATCTTTTCACGCAAACGGCTTATATGTACGGAAAGTGTGTTATCGTCGATGAAGTTTCCGTCGCTATCCCAAATTTTCTGTAAAAGCATGGTTCTTGTGACTATCACACCGCAGTTTTGAGTCAGTGCGTTCAATATTTGAAACTCTGTGGGTGTCAAAAACAGATTTTCTCCGTTTTTTCTGACCGTCATGTTTGAAACATCTATAAATATATCTCCGGACTGATAATTTGTGCATATCGGTTTTCGACGAAGCAAAGCTCTTATTCGTGACAAAAGTTCAAGCATACGAAAAGGCTTTGTTACATAGTCGTCAGCTCCGGCATCAAGTCCTCTGACTATCTGAAATTCCTCATCACACGCTGTAAGAAACAGTATCGGAGTGTTATTTCCCGATGAACGTGTATAAGTGCAGATTTCAAGTCCGTTTCCGTCTGGAAGAAGTACATCGAGAATGATAAGTTCTGCACTTTCCTCATCTATAAGCTTTTTTGCCTCTTTACAGTTCTTTGCGGACATGACTTCATAACCTTCACGAACTAAAAGCTCGGTCAAGCCGTCACGAAGGTATGCATCGTCCTCAACAAGTATTATTTTAGTTTTCATTTTTATCACCCGAAACTATTATACAGATATATGACTTTATTTTCAATGCAAAGCAGCTTAAGATTTTGTAAGGTTTGAATCGGCATATATTTAAAGCGATACGGATAAGTGAAGTCCTACTACACTTCTACCCCCACTCCGTTCAGCCTCAAACTTCCCACTTATCGCAACTTATCGCAGTGGGTGGCGACATCGGCATTCCCACTCGCCTTGCGGCTCGGGGAATGCACGCTGCCACCGCTTGCCGCCCCTTCGCCCCGGCACCCCACCCGCTTTCCCACCACATTCTCCACAATATTTTAATTATTTTTAAAAAGTTGTGTAGAGTTTGTGAATTTTGATAAAAACCCTAAATCTGCTTGACTGTTTTTGGGTAAAAGTGTATAATCAATTTATGTTGGATGGGGCATAACAAAAATCAAGCCCTGTCAAGGAGGTAAAACATCTATGAGAAGAACAAACAAAATAATCAGCTTTGTTTTAGCTATGGTTATGCTTCTCAGCTCAGTAAGTGTATCACTCTTTGCTTCGGCAGCTTTTGATGCATCAGGCTTACTCGCTGAGCCGGCTAACGGTATAACACAAGGCTATGTAACCGACAACGGAAATGCTACAAACAGCAACGCAACAGTGCTGTTCGACTGGCTGGACGCAGAAATACTCCCCAAGCTTACGAATGACAGAATATTCGGCAGTGCCAGTGATTTCATAAATAAGCTTGACGGTTGGGGCATTGACATCAACTTGACAAGCATTGATAAGATTTTGGCTACTCTTGATACAGTTCAGACTGCGAACAAATATTTTGGTTTAGCTATAGCAGCTGCGTTCCGTGGAAACTCAATTGTTACAAGGAACTGGGCATCAGGTCAGTCAAGAGAAAAGACAGGCGACTATGCTATTCTTTGCAACCTTATCAAATTTATTTATGACAACAGATCCTTTGTCGGTGCGTTTGTCGGTGAGGAAACGGGCATTCTTACATTGTCCGACCTTCTCAGCGGCAAGGACGTCTACACATTCGCTAAAGAAACAGTTGCAGGTCTTATTTATGAAAAAGGTTCTGCAAAATACAATGCGGCTATCGGCAAGACTCTCGATAAGATCATCTTTGAAGATGCTCTCGGTGACGGCTTAAACGGTTTACTTATCAAGCTTGACAATTGGATCAAGGATAAGTTCGTTAAAGAAAATCCAACCTCAACATTTGATAGAGCTTTCGCATATCTTTACGGCGAAGCAGGCTTTAAGTTTGAGGGCAGCCTTGACGGTTATGTTTATAACGAAAACATGACTCTCGATGCTACTGTTACGGATATTATTAAGACTATCTTTACAAACAATGCGGAAGTTATTAAAAAGCTCCTCATGAGAAGCGGCAATAAGCTTTACTGGAACATCGTTGACAACGAGTGGGGCAAGCCGTTCGCATCTATTATCAAACTTGATGTACTCAAAGCAGAGGACGAGTCAAAGGTTGCCTACATAGACGATATGGGCAAAGCTTTAACAGGCTCTCTTACATCATTCAATAAGTTCGCAGGTATCTTAGTCAGAGCTCTCACCACATACGATAAGTGGGACGACAACGCAAGCTTTGGCAAGAACTATGAGGCTATCTTCCAGTGGTCAATGGACGTTGCCAGAAAAGCAGAACTTGACAGCAACCCCTATGCAGTAGAAGGCTATGTTGAGGGTAACTTCCAGTCATACGCTCTCACTCTTGCTAAGGTTATAGTTAACAGAGCAGTTGACAACGAGAACGATCCGTTCAGAGTTGCACTTAATAAATGCACATCAACAAAAGAAGTTGTTACAAATCTTCTTAAGCTCATCTCTTTCAAAGAGAACGGCGAAGTAGTTAAGGTAATCGGCGACAAGTCAACAACATATCAGCAGGTTCTCGGCGATATCCTCGGCTACTATCTTAATAAGGTAGCTATCCTTTACACAAACACAAACAACACACAAAGATATGTTGTCGGTTCAGGCAAGACATATCTCGAAGTTCTCAACTACGCAGCTAACTACTATCTCTGCGACCTCAACTTTGCTACACTCATGGGTGCAAAGCTGACAAAGAATATGACATTCGTACAGAAACTTGATGCACTTCAGGTAATTCTCTTCAACAAGAATAATGAGAACAAGACAGGAAACTTCAAGCTTGACTACTCAACAGCAACACAGGTTATCGAACCGGTAGTTGATGCACTTATCAACCTTGATATCGAAAAGCTCTTCAAAGTAGGTTTCGAAGAGGCTTTCACAGATAAGAATAAGGGCGTTTCAGCCGCAAACCTCGTGTACGGCATGATAAACAATGTTCTCATCGGTACTTTCGGTACACAGATATTCGACGCTAAGTTCGTTTCACTCGATAACATGATTCAGAACAGCAGCCTTGAAAAGGCAGTTGTAAATCTTCTCAACGGACTTGAAAAGAGAAAAGCTCCCTTGCTTTCAGTTGTTCTCTATCTCTTCAACGCACTTTCAGACAAGAGCGTATTTGAAGTAACTATCGACTCAACAGTTCAGGCAAACGGAACAAACCACGACGGCAACGTTAAGGTTATCAATAAGTACACCGGCGATGAGCTTAGAAAGGGTACTGACTACACTGTTTCATCAACTGCTAAACTCGGCAATGCCACAGTTACAGTTAAGGGCAAGGGCGACTATATCGGCAGCGTAGTTCTCAAGACAAACATCGTTTGCAACACACATAAGCAGGTTTCAAAGGTCACAAAGGCTGCAACGTACACCACAACAGGTACAAGACTTTACTACTGTGAGTATTGCGGAAAGCAGTTCAAGACAGAAACAATTGCTATCCTCACTCCGGGCAAGGTTGCAGGTCTTAAGGTAAGCTCTCTTAAGTCAAGCGCTATTGTACTTGCATGGAACAAGGTCAACGGTGCAGCTAAATACGAAGTAAGCTACAGTGCTGACGGCAAGAAGTGGACAACAGTTACAACAACAACGAACTCTATCACCATCAACAAGCTTTCGGGTACAGTAACGTATCAGTTCAAGGTTCGTGCTGTTTCGGCTGCTAATAAGTACGGTGCATACAGTGCAGTAGTTAAGTCAACGGTTCTTCCCGGCAAGGTAACAGGACTTAAGGCAAGCAACGTCAAGAAAGACTCGCTTAAGCTCTCTTGGAAGAAAGTTTCAGATGCTACCAAGTATGAAGTTTACATGAGCACAGACGGCAAGAAGTGGACAAAGGTTGCAACGACTACCGAAACTTCGGTTACAGTCAAGAATTCAAAGACATTCAAGCTTGCAGCAGGCAAGAAGTATCAGGTCAAGGTTCGTGCCGTAT
>CAYWDD010000014.1:0-14104 GCA_964456935.1 uncultured Faecalibacterium sp.
ATAACGCACTCGGAATTTATCTTCCGCTTATAACAACAAACTGCGCTGTTTTGGGTGTTGTTCTTCTCAACATCGAAAACGGATACAACTTCGCAACGTCTATCGTAAACTCTCTCGGAGGCGGTCTTGGTTTCATGCTTGCCATGATCATGTTCGCAGGCGTCAGAGAGAGACTTGAAAGCTGTGATATTCCTAAGGCTTTGCAGGGACTTCCCATCACACTTATTGCGGCATCGCTGACTTCGGTTTCATTCCTCGGTTTCACAGGCGTTGTCGAGTCAATATTCAGCTAAGGAGGTGCTATGATGAACAGTATAATCACTGCGGTCATAATCGTTTCGGTTATCGGCCTTATAGCAGGTCTAGGACTTGCGATAGCGTCTATCGTCATGGCAGTTCCGGTCGATGAAAAAGCGGCTGAAATAAGAGAATGCTTGCCCGGTGCAAACTGCGGTGCTTGCGGATTCAGCGGTTGTGACGGATATGCTGCCGCTCTTTCTCAGGGTGACACTAAGGATACGGGTCTTTGTTCTCCCGGTGGAAACGATGCGGCACAGGCTATTGCCGCTGTACTCGGAGTATCGGCAGGGGAGGTAAAACCCAAGGTAGCAGTTGTTCTCTGTCAAGGAAACAAAAACAACGTCAGCACAAAGCTTGACTACGTCGGAGTAGACAGCTGTAAAATGGCGGCACAGCTTTTCGGCGGCCCGAAAGACTGTGTGTACGGTTGTTTAGGATTCGGTGACTGCGTTAAGAAGTGTCCTTATGAGGCGATATTCATCTGTGACGGAGTAGCACGAATCAACCCCAATTTGTGCAGAGCTTGTAAGATGTGTATTAACACCTGTCCGAAGAATCTTATCGAACTTCTTCCGATAGAAACCGCTCAGGCAGGAGTGTTCTGCAAGAACAAGGACAAGGGTGCAAAGACACGCAAACAGTGTAAAGTCGGCTGTATCGGTTGCATGAAATGCACGAAGGTCTGCGAAAGCGGAGCGGTTACAGTCAAAGACAATGTCGCTCATGTTGATTACGATAAGTGTACAGGCTGTGGCAAGTGCAGTGAGGCTTGTCCGGTCGGAGCGATAAATATAATTGATATAATTAAAGCGTAAAAATTACCCGACCGATGAATTTCGGTCGGGTTAAGTTTTTGTGGGTTCAGAGCGACGGGTGGGGTGCCGGGGCGGAGGGGCGGCACGGTGTCTTAGCGTACACCCCGTAGGGGTGTCGATAAGGCGCCGAAAAAACTTACCAATATATCAAACTTTATTTTGAAGATGAAACACTTTTCCGATGATTGGAAATTTACGCAGGAAAATTCTCGCAAAACTAAAGACAAAACCGAAAATGTGTGCTATACTATACTATCGTAAATATAATGTCCATCACGAATGAAAGGAAAATATAAAATGAAATTAGGTATCGTAGGCTTGCCCAATGTCGGCAAGAGTACACTTTTTAATGCTATAACAAACGCAGGAGCACAATCGGCAAACTATGCTTTTTGCACTATCGAGCCGAATGTCGGTGTTGTTGCAGTTCCAGATAAAAGACTTGATAAGCTTGCCGAAATGTATTCACCCGATAAGATAACTCCGGCAACTATCGAATTTGTCGATATCGCAGGTCTTGTCAAAGGTGCGTCAAAGGGCGAGGGACTCGGCAACAAATTTTTGTCGCATATCCGTGAAGTTGATGCGATAATTCATGTTGTTCGCTGCTTTGAAAACGATGATATTATCCACGTTGACGGCAGTATAAACGCTATGCGTGATATCGAAACTATCAACCTTGAACTTATCTTCTCGGATATTGAAATGGTGGAAAGAAGAATCGACAGATCGACAAAGGCAATGAAGGGTGACAAGAGCCTTGCTAAAGAGGTCGATTTCCTCAAACGTCTTAAAGCTTGGCTTGAGGACGGAAAGCCTGCACGTTCTATCGAGTGTGATGACGACGAACAAAACGTCATCGACACAACGGCGCTTCTGACAAGCAAGCCCGTTATCTACGCTTGCAACATGAGTGAGGACGATTTTTCGGGTGGACTTGATAACAACGAAAACTATAACAGTGTACGCAAGGTAGCATCGCAAGAGGGTGCTCAGGTTCTTCCCATTTGTGCGGAACTTGAGGCTGAAATATCCTCACTTGACAAAGAGGAAAAAGAGATGTTCTTATCTGATCTCGGAATCGAGCAGGGCGGTCTTGATCTTCTTATTCAAAAGAGCTACGATCTTCTCGGCTTGATGTCCTATCTCACGGCAGGTAAACCCGAAGTCAGAGCGTGGACTATAAAGAAAGGCACTAAAGCACCGCAAGCCGCCGGAAAGATACATTCGGACTTTGAAAGAGGCTTTATCAGAGCGGAAGTTATCTCTTTTGACGATCTTATTGCCTGTGGTTCAATGGTTGCCGCAAAGGAAAAAGGTCTTGTCCGTTCAGAGGGTAAGGAATACGTTATGAAAGACGGAGATATCGTTCTGTTTAGATTCAACGTTTAATTATAATTTTGTAGGATCACTTCCTGCTGTTTTGAGAGATTCAAAATAGCAGGAAGTTTTTTGACGGCAATAGTTTGGCACCGTCATTGGACGCCTTGCGGCGTCCTCGACGGTACACAAACTATTGCCGTGCCCACCCGCCCACCCAAAAAATTTACAACTCTGAAATAAATCCCAAAAAATATTTGAAAAACTGAAAAACATATGCTATACTATAAATTGGACAGAAATTCTATACGGGTTTTATCTAAAATCGAAAATAGGGCAAAACAATTTTATGTATATAAAATCCAAGGAGGTAAATCATGAAGCAGCGAAAAATATTGACCGTAATATTGGCAATTTTGATGATCGTAACGTCTATACCTTTTAGCGTGTCGGCATCAAACGAAACAGTCTGTGAAAGAATTGAAGTTACTACCTTTGACGAGCTTAAAGCAGCTCTCGAAGTCACCTCAAATCAGGCAAATCCGCCCGAAAGACTTGTCGTTATGAAAAATAAGATAATATATAAAGGCGACGGATATATCGAAGTGAGTTATCCCGGAAAACTCGCTCTTGATGTCAACGGTAAAAACCTTGAAGTTACAAACAGTGCTGCCGACGACAGCGGTGCATTGTTCTATCTCGGAGGCGAGTCAAAAACACAGTTTACGCTCACTAATACCTCATCTACAGCAGGCAGTATAATTTTCAGAAGTGATGTTTCTCAAAGTGCTTTGCTGAGATCCGACAATCCGAATGCAAGCGTCAACGTTTTAAGCGTAAACCAAAAGCTTATTTTGAAAACCGAACTGCAAAAAAGTACGTCAACCAATACGAACTTGCATTTTACATTATGCTTTAAAAATATAGATAAGGTTTACATAAGCGGCGCTAAGATTTGGAACAGCACAAAAAATCCATCTAATATTTTCTTTAATGATGTACCGAACGAGGCAACTATAACCGGAAATACAGCACTTACGGTTAATAATGCGTCAAGCTTGGTTTCAAATGCTCCTGCCGCAAATTTGCAGATAAATACAAAAATTGACAATCCGACAAAGCTGAATCTCACATTTGGCGGTTGTACTATCATGGCAAGTACAAAAAGCAACAATGTCAATTATCTGAAATCGTTCGATAATTTGAATACCTATGTTTACAGCAATATAGTTAAGCATACAGGAGATGAACAGCCTGACTACGTTACTATCTACGCAGGCAAAAACGGAAACGTCGCTCAATCCGATTGGAACGGAACGATAACTCCGACAGATCAGATAAAGTTTGAATTTAAATGCTGTAGCAATATAGAAACGGCAGATCTCACCGAAGAAGATACTATCGCAGGGCATATAAAAAAGTGTAATAAATGCACAGCGGTCGTTTCGATAACATCGCATAATTTCGACCCCTCAAACAGCCGGTCGGTAGAGCCGACCTGCACGACACCGGGTTCAAGCTCAAGCTGTAAATGTACCGACTGCAACTATATGACTGCCTCCGAGTTAATACCGGCTCTCGGACACACTGAGGTCACTGTTGCCGGAAAGAGTCCGACCTGTACACAGACGGGTTTGACGGAGGGAAAACAGTGTTCTGTCTGCGGCGAATTTACCGTCAAACAGCAGGTGATTCCCATGAAAGAACATAAGAATGATATAACACTCGATGCTGTTGCTGCAACCTGCACTCAAAAAGGTCTTACACAAGGCAAAAAGTGTTCGGTTTGCGGAACTGTCACTGTTCAACAGACAGAAGTTCCGGCTAAAGGTCACACAGAAGTCGTTGATGTACGCAGAGAGCCTACTTGTACCGAAACAGGCTTGACCGAGGGTAAGCACTGTTCTGTTTGCGGAGCAGTTCTCGTTAAGCAGGAGATCATACCGGCAAAGGGTCACACCGAGGTCGAAACGGTTCCTGCGGTTGCATCAACTTGCACCGAAAACGGATCAACTGCCGAAAAGAAGTGTTCAGTTTGCGGACAAATAACAGCTAAAAAGGAAACAGTTCCTCCGTTAGGTCATAACGTCAATAAGTCCGAATGGGTGATAGACGTTTCCCCCAACTGTACGGATAAGGGTTCAAAATCTCATCATTGCACACGCTGCGACTACAAAGAGGACGTGACGGAAATGCCGTCATTGAACACTCACATATATAACGATTATTGGACTGTAGATAAAGAGGCAACTTGCACACAAGACGGAGTAGAATCACGTCACTGTACACGTTGCGGTGCAAAGGTAGACGAAAGAACAATTCCCTCAAAGGGCGGTCATAACATCGTTACAGATGAGGCCGTTGCTGCTACTTGCACTACAGACGGCTTAACAGCAGGTTCACACTGTTCTGTATGTGGTGAGGTTATAGTCGCACAAAAGAAAATAGCCGCTCATCATACAGAGGCTGTCGATAAAGCCGTTGCCGCCACTTGCACAAAGTCAGGTCTTACAGAGGGCAAGCATTGTACGGTTTGCGGTGAAGTTACAGTCAAACAGAACGTGATTAGTGCAACAGGACATAAGAGCGTTACTGTTCCGGCAGTTGCCGCAACTTGCACATCGGCAGGCAAAACGGCAGGAACAAAGTGTTCAGCTTGCGGAACGGTTATAAAAGCACAAACTACCGTTGCGGCAAAGGGTCACTCATATAAAGCAACAGTCACAAAAGCGACGCTTTCGGCTAACGGTTCTACGGTAACTAAATGTACCACTTGCGGATATCAAAAGTCGAAAGTTGCAATATCCAAGATAAACGCAGTCACTCTTTCAAAGACTTCTCTTGTCTATAACGGAAAGGTTCAGAAACCGACAGTCACCGTCAAAGACAGCAGCGGAAAAGCTCTTAAGAGCGGAACAGATTACTCGGTCGCATATTCAAGCGGTTGTAAGAACGTAGGACAGTACACAGTGACAGTCACGTTTAAGGGTAATTACAGCGGAACGAAAAAACTTACTTTTAACATTATACCCAAGGGTACAACTGTATCAAAACTCACATCGGGAAGTCAGCAGATCACGGTCAAATGGAAGAAACAGGCGACCCAAACAACAGGCTATGAGATACAGTACAGCTTGAAGTCTAACATGAAAAGCTCGAAGAAAGTCACGGTTGCAAAGACAGGCACAACTTCAACAACTATCAAGAAACTCAAAAGCGGAAAAACGTATTATGTCCGCATAAGAACTTACAAGACGGTGAAAGTCAGCGGCAAAAACGTAAAACTTTACTCGGCATGGTCAAGCGTGAAAAACATTAAGGTAAAGTAAGCTTAGTAAAATTTGAATAATTAAAAAATCTCCGAATTGATTTCGGAGATTTTTGTGCTGTATAGATAATAATTGTATCAAATAAGACAATATTATTACGCTAAAGTATCTTCTCTGTTTACTGCATTCATAAATGCCGGAATGAGCTGTTTCTTTCTTGAAACTACATTGTTTAGGAAGATAGAGCCGTTTTCGGGTTTTCTGCCGAATGCCTCAAATATAAACTCATCAACATTGTCACCGAAACACAACAGCTCACTTCTCTCTTTGAGAATGTCCGTGAGCATGAAGAAAGCCATGTCAAGCGTTCTTTCACGGCAAACTTTTTTCAACATCGGTTCAAGCTTTTCTTTAATCGCTTTGAGTTCGTTTTCGTTCATCGAGCTTATCTGACCTACACCGAATGAAGTTTTTCCGAATTCAAACTTCTTGTAATCTTGATAGAATATCTGTTCAGCTGTTTTCTGTCTTAAGTTACTTCCTGCGGTGAACATATCTATTGCGAATTTTTCACAGTCGATTTCGGCTATTTCGGAAAGCTCTTTACTTGCAATTTTGTCTAATATGGTACAAGTAGGCGAGCGGAAAAGGAGAGTGTCCGAGAGAATTGCACTGCATAAAAGCCCTGCGATGTTCTTCGGTATATCGTAGCCTTTCTCTTTATATATCTGCCAAATTATAGTTGCCGTGCAACCGACAGGTTCATTTCTGAAGTACACCGGCTCTATCGTCTGAATAGAACCGAGTCTGTGATGGTCGATGATTTCGAGTATCTCTGCGTTTTCGATGTTATCAACCGCCTGTGTTACCTCGTTGTGATCGACTAAAATAACAGCTCTCTTGTTGACTCCCAAGAGGTTACGTCTTGATATCATTCCCAGATAATGACCGCTTTTGTCAGTTACCGGGAAGTCACGAAATCTCTTTGTTGACATGACTGTCTTTACGCTCTCGGTGTAATCGTACGGGTCAAAGGTGACGAGATTTTCGGTTGTCATGAAATATTCGACAGTCATACTCTGATTAAGAAGTCGTGCGACCGTGTAAGTGTCCATAGGTGTGACGATGACTGTACAGCCGTTAGCTTTGGCTAAATTTTGTATGGACTTTGAAACAGGGGAGTCAAGACAAACAACGATACACCCTGCCTGCATTTCTATTGCACTAAGCTGAGCCTCGTATCTGTTGCCCAAGATGACCATGTCGTTTTTTTCTATATATTCTTCCATGACATCGGGGTTAGCTGCTGCGATGATGACCTTGCCTTTGTCAAATTTTGCGTTAATGTCACCGACTATCATTGTCGCATCAAGCGTTGCGACAATGTTCCTGTATGGTGTTTTACCGTCCGATAAAATAGATGCACTGACTTCCTGCATATAGGAAGTAGCGATATCTTGAATCGTGATAAGGCCCTCGAGAATATTCTCATCGTTGACAATCGGCAATGTCACGCATTTTACGTCACCCATAAGCTGCCATGCGTTTCTAAGCGATAAGTCACGTTTTATAGTCGGAGTGTGTCTTATCTCCATCTCCTTAACTCTTGTGCCTAAATTGTTGAGGTAAAGAGGCTGTTCCATGCCGAAATAGTTAAGGACGTATTCTGTTTCGGAATTTATCTGACCTGCTCTTGTCGGTGTATAGTGATAGTTACCTCCGTCACGGTTTTTGAGGTCGGCATATGCTATAGCCGAGCATATCGAGTCCGTATCGGGGTTTCTGTGACCGACGATATATACATTTCTTTTTTCTTCCATATTATTACCGCCTTTATCAGTAATTCTGATAGAAAGTATACCACAGCAAGGCTTATTAAGACAATATTAAATTTAAAAAATTCAGGAAAGATTTTGGGAGGGGGAAGCGGAGCGACCGCCGAAGGCGGTGAGCGGAGCGTAAGCGGAAGTTCGTGTGCCGTTGTATGAAATACAACGGTGCCGAACTTCCGCATTGGCTCGTCAGCATAAACTTTGCAATTCGCAAAGTTTATGCTGACGAGCCGGGGCAGACTTCCGACTGTGTGCAAATTTGAATATTTGGATTTCGGTTTTTGCAGCCTTTAAGTTTTTGTTTCAACCTACTTGCAGCAGCGGGGCGGTATGCCGTGCTATCTCACTTCGTTCGACTGCACGTTATCCCGCCGTTACGCTCCGCAGCCGCCCCTTAGGGCGGCCGCTCCGCTATCCTTACTTCCAAATTCTACGCAGCTTATCACTTCTTCTCATTTTTGCAGTTCGGTGGGAAAAACTCTTCTATGGGAAAATGTATCTTCCTGAATGTATCGCACGGGTCTGCTGTGTCCATACAACATTCCTTTGTCGGAACGCAGAAGTCATATGCCGGAATGAGCATTTGCACGTCTCTTTCAAGCTGGACTATGGTGAATATTCCAAGCGTGACCTTTACTGCGTTTTCTCTCGATTGCGGCAAAAACTGACCGTCAAATAAAGCACATATACAGGCAGGAATACCGTTTTCGGGTATGCACTCCAAGCAGTCGTTAGGTGTGCAGAGCTTTGCCTCAAGACAGATAGGCTCTACGATCTGCACCTTTGCTCTGGGTGCGGTGGAGTTGAATCTTGCAGGTCTGTCACTACAGTCGCTTGATGAATATTCGCTTGTGAATACCTTGACGTTACCCTCCGAGCCGTAAAGTATGCACTTTTTGGAAAATGTTGTCAGACCGCTGACTGTTTCGGGTGCAGAGCAGGGCGAAGTGCAGACGTCGATGTTTACCTTGAAATAGTAGGTTATATCAACGCTGTAGCACCCTCTGTTGAACGGAACGCTTTCAACGTTGATGGTTGCGTTTATGACCTCTGCACCTCGGCATCTGACGGAGGTCGCCCGATCAACGACGCACTGAGCCCTGTCTGTGAATATGAGCCGCAGGTCGCTCAGACAGTCCTTGTCGGCACAGGAATCATAAACTCTGTTGGTGTCGATACAGACAGCCTCTTTGATCCGTGTGTTATCACAGGAACTAAAGCTTTTGTTATCCACAAATAATACCTCCTGATAATAAATTTGAAAGTTTTAAGTAGTTGATACTTAAATTTCAATACTATTTTATGTGGTACGCACCGACTGTGTTCTTGATTTTAGCTGTTTTCTGTGGTAGAATAAATTATCACTTAAAAGGAGTTGAATTATTATGAGCAAAATCAAATTTTTTCATTCCGTAAAATCAAACGAACAATTTGCAGAAAATGAAAAAGAATGTGTAGAAAGAATAAAGAAAGCGGTCAGTGAGAAAGCAGGCATTTCACAGTTTATTGACTATGATGATTCTACGGTTGCTTTCGCCGGAAGTAAGGATAATATGAAGCTCCTGCTCGAAGTTTCAACGCAAAAAAGCGGAGATCAGACTTACCTTTATGCAAGTGTTGACGATGAAGAATCATGGCAGGAATACGACTATGAAAGCCGAGAAGAGTTTGAAAATGAGATAGTAAATTATATCGCAAACCGTACAAACAGAATCGTAAAAACCGTAATCAAAGAGGAAAACGGCGAACTCAGATTAACGTCATACTATTTAGACGGCGGAAATTGGGTCAGCTTTGAGGACGAAAAAACCGACAGCAAGCTTATGAAGTTTATCGCAAGAAAGTTTTCCAAGATAGGCGAAACGATCGAGGACTACACGCTGTCATGAAAAAAGCGGTCATAGCTCCCGATTCTTTTAAAGGTACGCTGAGTTCCGTTGAAGTTTGCAGGATAATCGGTAACGCACTCAAAGAAAAATACAAGGACATTGAGTGCGTTACTGTTCCCATGGCAGACGGAGGCGAGGGGACTGCTGATGCTTTTTTGTACGCACTGGGCGGAGAAAAAGTACAGGTGGATACTACAGACCCAATCGGCAGATGCATTAAGGCTTATTATGTCATCGTAAACGGTGACACGGCCATAATAGAAACGGCTGCTGCAAGCGGTCTTACTTTGCTTGAAGAAAAAGATCCCATGAACGCTACGACCTACGGAACGGGAACACTCTTACTTGACGCACTCGACCGTGGTGTACGAAAAATAGTAATAGGTTTAGGCGGCAGTGCCACGACCGACGGAGGAACGGGTTTTCTCACTTCCTTGGGAGCAAAATTCCTGACATTTGACGGTGAAAGTGTTATCACAGGCGGCAGATTGTCGGATATAATCGAGATTGATCTTTCGTCTTTTGACAAGAGGCTTAAAGACTGCGAAATAACCGCATTATGCGACGTGACAAATCCGCTTTTCGGTGAAAGCGGAGCAGCTTATGTTTTCGCAAAGCAAAAAGGTGCTGATGAAAAGCAAATAGAGCAGCTTGACAAAGGACTTAGAAATCTTTCAAAAGTCACTGCCGAAAAGCTTAATACGGATAATTCGCTCTTACAGGGTTCAGGAGCGGCAGGCGGCTTAGGATTCGCACTCTTGTCCTATCTTTCGGCAAGGTTTCAAAGCGGTGCTAATGCAGTGCTTGATATATGCAAGTTCGATGAAAAAGTCAAGGGAGCGGATATCGTAATAACAGGCGAAGGAAAAATGGACTTGCAGAGCCTACACGGAAAAGTTCCGTTTACTGTGGCAAAGCGGTCATTAGGTGTACCCGTAACGGCAATAGTCGGCATAAATGAAGTTCCGTTAAGCATGGCAAAAGCCGAGGGTATAGACAGAATAATTGAAACGAACGAAGAAAAACTGCCTTTTGAAGAAGTGAAGAAGTATTGTCGCAAACAGCTGGAACGTGCGGCAAGCAAGCTTTAAATCGTGTTAAATATGCCTTAAATTTTATTAAAAGCATTGACCCGACACGTCTTTTAAAGTAAAATGTGTAAAGGTAAAAAGAGAAAAGACAAACAGTGTTCGGAGGTGCATTATGGGACATCTTGTTGAAGTAAAAAACGTATATAAAATATATAACCCGGGTGAAAATGAAGTCAGAGCTTTAGACGGTGTTTCTCTCACGGTAGACGAGGGTGAATTTGTCGCAATAATCGGTCAGTCCGGTTCGGGTAAGAGTACATTTATGAATATGCTCGGACTTTTAGATGAGTGTACAAGCGGCGAGTATTATCTTGACGGAAGAAATGTCAGCAACCTTTCAGACGATGAACTTTCCGAAATACGCAACGAAGAAATCGGTTTCGTCTTTCAGGGCTACAACCTTATACCGTCTTTAACGGCACAGGGTAATGTCGAACTTCCTCTTGCGTACAGAGGAATGCCAAAAGAGGAAAGACACGTTCGCTCTACAGAGGCACTCGAAAGAGTAGGACTCGGAAAGAGAAAAAATCATCTTCCGAGACAGATGTCCGGCGGTCAGCAACAGAGAGTTGCAATAGCAAGAGCCATAGCCGCAAGACCTCCCATAATCTTAGCAGATGAGCCGACAGGTGCATTGGACAGTGCATCGGGCAAAGAAGTTCTTAAGATACTCAAAGAGTTAAACGAAGAGGGTAAGACGGTCATTCTTATCACACACGATAACGGAATTGCCGCACAAGCTAAGAGAATAGTCAAAGTGCAGGACGGAAAGATAATTGAGGATAAGCTCAATACACCTGCGGAAAATTGAAAGTCATAAATATCAACCCTGTTTAGGCATAAACCTAAACAGGGTTTTTCTGTGAATTGCGATAGGTAAATCACCTTTATACGGTTCGTTTTTGTTTTACGCTAATACTTCGTTACAGGTGATTATTTCGTCTTTTTCAAAATTCTCCATATACTGCGTTCGGAGTAGTTGTATTTTTGAGCCAATTGGGGTACATTGCTGCCGTTGTATTCGCTGATAATTGCTTGGTGAATATATTCCTTTGAAAAAAGTCTGTTTGGAAACGAAATCTGTGTTCCGTGAAACATCTTATATATAGCTAAGGTGTTTTCAAGACCGATTTCATCTGCTATATCTCGATATACGTCATTAAGACCGGCGAGATCTTGTTTCAAAAGTTCCACCTCCGGATCGTCAAGTAAATAGCCGTTTAATGACATAATATCACCTCACAGTCGGCATAACAAATGACATTGTCATTTTCTTTGTCGCAAGATTTTTGATAAACTGCTTTATGGCTTGTAAAAATTCCCATAAAAATGCTCCTTTCAGAAAAGAATTGTCTGTTCTGAAAAGAACTTGTAAATTTAGCGAATTTATAAAATTAATTGCTTGATTTAGAGGAATGTGTTATAATAGCCGAGAAATTAAATTTCTTAGAATGAGAAACTTTGAGTGTGGGAGGAAAAATATGGACGAAAAAAATTCAGGAACGAAAACAGCGATCAAAGAGAGTTTATCGGTGCTAATAATGGGACTGTCTAAAAAAGCAAAACTTATAATAGCTTTGATATTAGTGGCTGTAATCAGTGTTGGAATTATTGTGGTGGTTGCACAAAATGAAGAAGGACAATTATCAACCATTTCAAAATCATATCTGCAAAAAGTTGTTGAAATCAATGAATTGTCTACAGTGGATTATCCCTACAATGCGACAGTTGCCAAGTATAAAGAAGGCGACAAAGAAGAAGTTATGTATTATGTTGCTTATGAGGGAACAGTTACGGCAGGTATAGATTTTCGTGAAATTGAAATTAAAATTGATAAAGACGAAAAAATTATTTACATAATTCTCCCTGAAATTGAGATACACGGGATTAGCGTTGATATGGGTAAAATGGAATATATCTTTGTTAAAAACAAATTTGAAACCGAAACAATATCTCAAGAAGCATATAAACTTTGCAAGAAAGATTTGAATGAACGTGCTAAAAATGAAAGGTTACTTTACGATACAGCGAGAGAAAATGCAATTTCTTCGGTTGAGGCATTGTTTAAACCTTGGATTGAAACTGTGGATAAAAGATACAGCGTGGAAATAAAATAGGGGGTGTGATATTATGAAAAAGGTAACAGCAACTATATTATCGGTATTGATGGCGGTAGTGCTTTCCGGATGTTCCATAAAAGCGGAGAGCAGTCCTAAAGAGCCGGATATAACACAAATTCGATCAATATGTAATTTAGCAACCTTGGAGTGCTATTACCATAATGTTGCAAAGTCTGAAAAGAAAGCTGGCTCCGGTGTTACTCACATTGGTGAAGTAGACAGAAAGTTTTGGATTGAATATACGGGTGTTGCAAAAATCGGTATAGACATGTCTGAAGTTGATATGAAAATTGAAGGTGAAAAAATTACGATTTTCATACCTGATGCCAAGATGCTAAGTATTGATGTCAGAGAAACCGATTTCGATGAAAAATCATATATTATATCCGGCGATTCATGGTTTAATAAAAATAAGATTACGGCAGATGATCAAACTTTCGCAATCAATAACGCACAATCTACTATGGCGGAAGGTCTGAAAAACAATTCTTCATTATTGCTTAGTGCTCAAAACAGAGCAAAAGACCTTATAGAGAACTATATAGTACAACTCGGTCAACTTTCAAATATTGAATATAAAATCGAGTGGATTTATGAAGATGATTAAATAGATATAAAAAATAATTTTGGAGGAAAAACATATGAGTGAGCAGTTAACAAGCGGAACGGAAAAAGAAATAACATTAGAAAGTATTATAACTTCGGCGATACAGATACCCGGAGTAAAGGTTGACCGTAATAAATTCTTGGCAGAGGTATTTGCAAACGAGGATATTGCAATTCAAGATATTTTGGATCTCGGTCCTGTTGCGGCAGGTGTGTCACAGGAAAAATTAAACGTACTTGCAAACAAACTTATTTTAAAACGTACAAGTGAGTCGTCTATCGCCTCTTTTGTGTCGGGGATTCCCGGTGGGTTTGCAATGGCAGCCACTATACCGCTTGATATATTGCAGTTTTTCGGAATGGCACTGCGTCTTGCCCAAGAACTGTCGTATATGTATGGTGCAAGTGACTTGTGGCAAGGCGGTCAGGTCGATGATGAGAAAGTTATGAATCAACTTTTGTTATACTGCGGTGTTATGTTTGGTGTTTCGGGTGCAGTATCGGGTGTAAGAGTGCTGACTACACAAATTGCAAAAACCACGCTTAAAAAGTTGCCACAAAAAGCTCTCACTAAAACTTTTTGGTATCCTATTTTAAAGCAGATGGGAAAGGCTGTCGGTGTCAAGATTACTAAATCGACTGTAGCCAAAGGTGTTTCCAAGGCAATCCCCGTTATCGGTGGAGTCATTTCGGGAGGCTTAAATTTTGCATCTATGATGCCAATGGCAAATCGTTTGCAAAAAGCACTTGACAGTGCTTCGTTCGGATACACTGAAGAAGATTTTGAGAAGGATATAATCGAAATCGAGAATATTATTGATGTGGAGTCAACTGAAGAGAAAGATATAAAAGCAAAAATAGT
>CAYWDD010000015.1:0-13843 GCA_964456935.1 uncultured Faecalibacterium sp.
TGTTGTGATATCAAACGTCAAAGGCGTATCAAGTGTGAATGTGTACCCCGTTGTGCTTTTATTCACAACGTAAGTTTCAACTAACGAGTCGTACATCTCTTTGGCAAGTCCCGAAAGCTGATTTCCGTAACAGCCTGAAAACTCACTGTCAGAGAGCATACTTATACCGTACTCGTTCACATTATCGTTAGTGAAAGTGTCGGCAAGAGTCACTTCTACAGTGGTTTTTGCAACTCTTTCTTCAGCACTGCCCAATACCGCAAAGGACAGTGAAACTAACAACATAAAGATAAATGTGAGCGTAAATTTGAAAGTCTTTCTCATATCATATCCTCCGTAAGCAAAATCATTGTGTTGTATAAAGTTTAGCACAGTCTTTTTGATAAATCAATAAATCTTAAAATAAATATCATAGTTTTCCCAACTCCCTGCTAAATGCGAAATCTTGTGTGCTGCTCATGTCTGCGACATGAGCAGCACACAAGATTTCGCATTACGCTCCGCCGCTGCCTTCGGCAGCCGCTCCGCTCCATACAAACCGAGGCTGTCGCAAAATCAATTGCGACAGCCTCTCTTTAAGCTTAATTAACTTTTACCTTACAGGTCGCCTTATAGCCGCCCTGCTTTGTCTTGCAGGTAATAGTCGCAGTGCCTTTCTTGACGGCTGTGACCTTACCGTTCTTGTCAACTGTGGCTATGCTCTTATCGGAGCTTGACCATGTGACGTCTTTTATCGTTGCGTTGCTCGGCTCTATCGTTGCCTTAAGAGTCTTTGTCTTGCCCTTGCTTAAGGTTATCGAGGACTTGTTAAGTTCGACGCCCTCAACTCCGATAACACAAGTGACCGTACAGGTCGCCTTTACTCCGTCCTCCGAAGTGCAGGTTATCGTGACCTTACCGGGCTTGAGTGCCGTGACCTTACCGCTCTGGCTGACTCTTGCTATCAAACTGTTGCTTGACTTCCACGTCAAGTCTTTGTTTGTGGCATTGCTCGGCTTGATAGTTGCCTTGATAGTCTTGCTTTCCGCTATTTCAAGTGTAAAGCTTGTCTTACTGAGCTTTATCGAAATTACCGGTTCAATGACCGTTATGGTGCATTTATCGACAAAGTATCCGTCATTCGTTCTGACTGTGACCGTTGCCGTACCGGGGCCGACTGCTTCGACAACACCTTTCTTGCTGACCTTAACAACATCGCTGTCGCTTGTTTTGTAGGTGACTTTCTTGTTTGTGGCATATGACGGAACTATCGTATAAGAGAGAGTCTTTGTCTTGCCTGTAGTGAGAGTCATCTTGTCCGCATCTAAGGTAATGCCTCTGACGGGTTCTTCGACCGTTACGATACAAATGCCCTTGATATTTTCGTTGGCATTACTCTTACACGTTATCGTTGCCGTACCCGCACTGACTGCTGTAATTACACCCGTTGATGAAACCTTGGCTACCGATGTCTTGTTAGACGACCATGTGACCGTCTTATCATAGCTGTTAGACGGTGAAACCGTAGCTGTGAGAGTCATCTTTGTGCCTCTCTTTACAGTCACTTCGTCAAAGTTGAGTTTGACCTTAGTGGGAGCTTGGATAACCGTGACTTTACATCTTGAAAGTACATTTGAGCCGTCCTTGGCTTTAGCTGTGATATATATTGTACCTGCCTTAACAGCTGTGACCTTGCCGTTCTTATCGACTTTGGCTATGCTGTCATCTCCGGAGTACCACTTAATGCTCTTATTCGATGCGCTCGACGGTGAAACCGTAGCTGTGAGAGTCTTTGACTTTCCTGAAACCAGAGTCATTGACGACGCACTGAGCGTTATGCCTGTCACCTTTTGAGTGACTGTTATCTTGCAAGTTGCTTTCTTGCCCGCACTGTTTGTCGTACAGGTGATAGTGGCTGTACCGCCCTTCTTAGCTGTGACAAGGCCGTTCGAGTTGACCGTTGCAACGTCCTTGTTGCTTGACGACCACTTGACGGATTTTATAGACGCATTGCTCGGATTTACCGTTGCGGTAAGCTGCAATGTACTTCCTGCCTTTATGCTTGCCGATGACTTGTTGAGTTTAACCGAGGTCGGATAAACTTTCTTTACAACCGTCAGCTTGCACGTTGCCTTGTAATTTCCGTCGTTGCTCGTTGCGGTTATTGTGCATGAACCTGTTGCGACTGCGGTGACAACGCCCTTTGAATCGACTGTTGCGACTTTCTTATCGGAGGACTTCCACTTGCAAGTCTTGTTAGATGCGTTAGACGGAGTGTAAACCATCGAAAGCGATGCCGATTTGCCGACATAGAATGTTTCTTTTGAGTTTTTGAACTTCAAGCCTTTCAAAGGCTGAATTACTGTTATCTTGCACGTTGCTTTATAACCGCCGTCATTTGTCGTGACGGTGATGTTTGCCGTACCCGGACCGACTGCCGTTACGATACCTGTTGACGAAACTGTAGCAACTTTCGCATTTGACGATGACCACTTGACGGTCTTAAGTGTTGCGTTTGTCGGCTTGACTGTAGCAGTGAGCTTGACCGATTCGGTCTTGCCCATTGTCAAAGAATAACTCGTCTTGCTGATTGTAACGGAAGTAACGGGTCTTACTACAGTTACCTTACAGGTTGCGATGAAACCGCCCTCTTTTGAAACGGCTGTTATTGTCGCAGTTCCCGTTCCTGCGGCATAAACTCTGCCTGTAGAATCGACTATCGCTACACCCGTATCGCTTGACTTCCATGTGACCGTCTTGTTTGATGCGTATGACGGATTGTACGTTACCGTTATGGTTTTTTCCTTGCCTACCGCAAGAGTCAATGACGAGGGAAGTGATATTCCCTTAAGGTCTGCCGTGACGGTTATCGTGCATTCTTCCGTCTGTCCGTCAAGAGCCGTTGCCGTTATCGTGACAGTACCCGGCTTGACTGCCGTGACATAGCCGCTTGAATTGACCGTAGCCACTGCGGTGTTACTGCTTGACCACTTGTTAGCTTTATAGTCCTGTGTACTTGTAGCTATATCGCAATTAAGCTGAAGCTTTTCACCGACTTTCATCTTAGCGGACGTCTTATTCAAAGTCATGCTCTGTGTATCACCGACAACTGTCAGCTTACAGGTTGCATAAAGACCTGTTCCGTCAGTCGTTGATGCGGTTATATCGGTAACACCGACTGTCTTAAGCTTGATTATACCGTTTGTGACCTCTGCAACGTTTTCATTGCTTGACTCCCAGATAAGCACCTGATTTCCTGCATCTGTCGGCTTGATATCGGCTTTGAGAGTCGGGACTTCCTCATCGCCTATATAGACGAAGAGTTCCTTATAATTAAGAGATATGCTTGAAACGAGCGGATCGACCGTTATTGTGAACGAGCCTTTGACTCCGCTGCCGTCTGTGGCACTGTATGTGATAGTCGCAGTGCCGACGCCTATGCCTGTAAGCGTTGCCGTTGCCGTTCCGGAATTGTCCGTTCCGAGGCTTGTAACCGTGACTACATTTGTATTTGATGAACTCCACGCAACATCTCTTATGCTTGCGTTAAGAGGCCAAACCTTGATACCCGCTATAGTCGTTGCATTGACTGTGACATGAGTCGGGATACCGCCTGACGGAATGATGAATTTTTCGACTGCCTTTGTTTCGACTACCTTGATTTCAACTTCACGTCTTATGTCACTGTAAATCAAAGTTATCTTACAAGTACCCTCTGATTTGGGAGTGATAAGTCCTGTCTTGCTGTCAATAGTCGCAACTCTTTCATTACTTGACGTACACAGCATACTCGATGCGCCTGTAACAGGCTTAGTCGGGTCTTTGCCTATTGCGGTGTACTGCAAGTAAGAAGGTCTGCCGAGATATACCGTCATGCTGCTTTCAACGGTTATATCACACAAATAGTTGTCTATTCTGACGCTGCATACAGCTGTCTTTCCGTTAGATGTTGCTATGACCTTAGCGTAAGGATAGTTTGCATCGTCGCAACCGCCTGCAATTTTAATCGTGGCTTTGTTTCCGTTGCCGACTATCTGTATCGCATGGTCGTTATCTGTTGACCAAACTATATCGTCCTCACCGTCTATCGTTGCCGTAAGTTCAAACGATGTGCCGACAAGCTGCAATGTGTTTGTCTTATTGAGTGATATATTCTGCGTGTGTCTTTTAATGTTTGTAAGGCAATCGTCAAACTCTTTTGCAAGTCCGTCTATTTTTGCCTTATCCGTTTCGTTCTTAAGCCACGGTGTTTCGGGTTCTAATACCTGATCTATTATGCTAAGCAGTTTTTGAACTGATTCTTCGTCATATACTCCGGGATTGAACAGGTCTTGATATTCGTCCTGTGATGCCTTTTCGTATACCTCGTTCCACTTGTCGTAAAACTCGTTGTCATCTGCCTTGACCATGACCGAATCCATGAGTGTTGCATAATCCTTAATAAGCTGTGAAAGCAAATCCGAAACAATATCGTAGTTTTCGGGTGTGTCCTCAAGTGTTCCCGTATCTCTGATATTCTTAAGTGCCGTTTCGAGTTCGTCTACCGCCGACGGGAGATATTTCGACTTGTCGGAATAGTCTGACGGCAAGCTGTCTATGGTTGCATTGATCGAGTTATAGAGTTTCTTTATGCTATCTCTTACAACGACCGTGCAGCTTGTCCAAATGCCTGTGTTTCCGCCGTCACTGAGCTTTTCGTAAACTCTTATAACGCACTCACCGTTTGCCACAGCGGTGATTACACCGTTTTTGTCAACCTTTACTATTTCTTCGTTTGTTGACAGCCAATCAAGTCCGTCGCAAGTTGCCTCACCCTCATACTTACCTGTAAGCACGAGTAAGCCCGATATATCTTTTGAGTTGATTCCGTAGCTGTCTGCATTGAGCGTTACCTGAGATTGAGAGAAACTCATCTGTACTATGGGGTTTCTGAGTCTTTGAATATTTTCAAGAACCTGTGTAAGCTCATCTGCAAGAGAGTCAATTTTCTCTTTGTCGCTGTCGGTCTTAAGCCACGGTGTTTCGGGATTTTGAACGCTTGCGACTATATCCTTTATCGAGTTTACACTTTCTTCGTCATACATTCCCTTGTCGTAAACATCATCGGGAATCTTTGCGTAAACCTCGTTCCACTTGCCGTAAAACTCCGTATCATCAGCTTTTACAAGCTGTGCATTCATCAAACCTGCGTAAGCCTCGTTAAGCTTTGAATATATCTCCGAAAGCTTTGCATAGTTTTCGTTTGTATCTTCAAGATCGCTTGCCTGTTCAAGTTCGCTTAAAACCGACTTGACAGCCTCAACCTTAGAGGGAAGATATTTTCCGTCTTGGTCATAGTCTGACGGTAACTGTGATTTAAGCGTTTCAATTGAATTATAGAACGTCTTTATGCTATCTCTTACAACAACTGTAACAGTTGCGGTGACGCCTTCGGTTTCGTCCTCACCGTTTTTGATGATCTGTGTGACCGTCAAGGTGCATTCACCGTTTGCAACAGCGGTAACAACACCGCTTTCACTGACTGTAGCTATGCTTTCATTGTCAACAGACCACTTGATGTAATCGTAGTCTATATCTTCGTCACCGTATTTACCCTTGAATATAAGTAAAGATGATATGTCCTTTGATAATACTCCGAGTTCGTCAGTGTTTACGGTGACTTCCGACACAGAAAAGCTTAACTCTTTAAGCGGATTTTTAAGTCTTTGAATATTTTCAAGTACCGCTGTAAGCTCATCTGCAAGAGAGTCTATTCTCTCCTTGTCGCTGTCATTTTTAAGCCACGGTGTTTCGGGATTTTGAACCTTTTCGATTATTTCTTTCAATGCATTGACGGAAACTTCATCATACATTCCGCTTTCGAAAACATCGTCGGGAAGTTTTGCGTAAGCCTCGTTCCACTTGTCGTAAAACTCGGTATCATCGGACTTTACAAGCTTTGTATTCATCAGCGTGTTATACGCATCTTTAAGCTCACTCAATAATCCCCATACTATTGTATAGTTCTCAATGCTGTCCTCGAGTGTTCCTGTTTCGTCTATTTCAGCAAGAACTTCGTCTACCTTTTCAACAGACTGCGGAAGATAGTTGCCTTCTTCTTTATAATCTGACGGCAGACTGTTTCTCTTTTCTTCTATCTGACTGTAAAGCTCACTTATGTCCTCTCTGACAGTCACGATACATTCGGTCTTTGTTCCGTCAAGTGCAACGGCTGTGATCTTTGTCACACCGAGTTTGTAAGCCGTAACATTTCCGTCTGCATCAACGTCCGCTATGGTCGGGTCTTCGCTCTTCCATGTGTTGACCTTATATGTCGTTTCGTTTGTCGTGACAGTGCAGCCAAGCTGAATTGTGTCGCCTATTTTGAGCTTTTCGGAAACACTCGTCAATGTCATTTCGACAGTGTCGCCTACAACTGTCAATTCACATGAGGCATAAACCTGCGAACCGTCCGTTGCGGTTGCTGTTATAGTCGTGACACCGACAGACTTAAGTGTGATAACACCGTCTGTCACCTTGGCAACGTCCTCATTGCTTGAAGTCCAGTTAAGCTCCTTGTTGGGTGCATTGTCGGGTCTTACGGTAGCTGAAAGTGTCGGTACTTCTTCACTGCCTATATAGGCCAAAAGCTTGCTTCTGTTTAAGACTATGCTTGAAACGTGCGGATAGACTTTGAATGTGAACGAGCCTTCTATATCGCTCTTATCATATGATTTATATGTGATAGTTACATCGCCTTCCGAGATACCCTTTATCTCGGCTGTTGCGATACCGGATTCGTCCGTTCCGAGGCTTGTGACTGTTGCTATGCTGTCATCTGAGGACTCCCAGACAACATTTTTAAGACTTGCATCTAACGGCGCTACCTTTAATTCGGCTTTGACACAAGAACCTGCTATAACCGATTCGGGTATGCTTACTTCGGATATCTCCTCGACAAGCTTTGCGGTCTTGACAGTCATATATATGATTCTCTCGACACCGCCGCCCGAAATAGTTATCTCACATTCGCCTGTGCCTGTAGCATAGGCTATTCCGTCACTGTCAACGCTGACAAGTTCGGGATCGCTTGAAGAGTATTCAAATTCATAATTTCCGACAACAGGCTTAGTCGAATCTTTTCCGACTAACTCATATTCGAGTTTCATCGAATAGCCGTCATACATGACCTGATCGTCATTGACCTTTATATCGTAAAGATAGTTTTCAACTTCTATTCTAAGTGAGTCGGACTTGCCGTTTGCCGTTGCGGTAACGGTGACGTAGGGTGAAGTCGGGTCATCACAGCCGCCTGTAATGTTCACTGTGACCTTGTTTCCGCTGCCGACTATCTGTACCGCATGATCATTGTCCGTTGTCCAGACGATTTCATCAGCACCGTCGTTTTCAGCCTCGAGTTCAAACGTGTCACCGACAAGCTTTGATAAATTTTCACGCTCTATCGAAACATTCTGTGTGTGTTTTCTCAAAGATGAAAGTTTGAGTAAAAATTCCTCTGCAAGTGCGTCTATTTTTTCTTTGTCGGCTGTGTTCTTAAGCCACGGTGTTTCGGGAGCTGTTACATTGTCGATTATCTCTTTTAACGCATCAATGTCACTTTCAAAGTAGACACCATCGTCATATAAGTCTGACGGAATGCTGAAATATGCATCGTTCCACTTGTCATAGAAGACAGTGTCACCGTCCTCAACAAGTTCCGATGAAACAAGCACGTTATAAGCCTCTGCAAGCTTTTGTGCAAGGTCGTTAAGCTTAGTGCAGTTTTCGACTGTATCATCAAGTGTTTCAAGTTCGTCTATCTCTTTGAGTACCGCATCTAATGAATCGACTGCCGAGGCAAGATATTTGTCCTTGTCGCTGTAATCAGACGGGATAAGTGCTTTGGTGTTTTCTATATCGCTGTAATATTTATTTATGCTATCTCTGACTGTGACGGTGATTTTCGCACTTAAGCCCTCTGTTTCACCGTCTTGTGTGTTCACTGTTTGTGTAACCGTAATTTCGCACTTGCCGTTTGACACTGCCGTGACAGTGCCGTTTTGTTCGACAGTCGCAACTTCCTCGTTTTCGCTTGTCCATTTGAAAGAATCATAAGTGATTTCGCCCTCGTCATATTTTCCTTTAAGTACGAGTAAGTCGGTCAAGACTTTTGAGTTTACTCCGCCTTCGTCGGTATTGAGCGTTATCTCGGTCTGTGAGAAAGCCATTTCCGACAGCGGATTTTTAAGTCTTACCAAAGTTGAAACAATCTCTGTAAGTTCAGATGCGAGTTTGTCTATCTCGGCTTTATCCTCCTGTGTGTTAAGCCACGGAGTTTCGGGAGATAAAACAGCGTTTATTATTTCCTTTATGCTTGCGACTTTTTCTTCGCTGTAGATACCGTCATCGTCCAAATCTTCGGGTACACCTGCGTATGCCTCGTTCCATTTGTCATAGAAGTCGGCATCGTCTGCTTTTACAAGTTCCGACTTAGCTAAAGCCTCAACAGCCGTCGAAAGCTTTTCGTTAAGCTCGGCAAGTTTTGCACAGTTTTCCTGTGTATCGTCAAGTTCCTTTGCGTTTTCGATTTCTTCCAGTGCAGCCTCAACGGCATCAACTGCGGCAGGAAGATATTTTTCCTTATCGGAGTAGTCTGACGGCAGACCGCTCTTAGTCGTTTCTATGTCGTTATAATACCTGCCTATGCTATCTCTGACTTTGACCGTAAGCGTTGCCTCAAGTCCGTAGGTGTTTTCTTCTTCACCTGCTATGACCTGCTTTACCGTGACGGTGCATTCACCGTCCGCAACGGCATTAGCCACACCCTTGTCATCGACTGTGGCAACTTCGTCACTGTCGCTTGTCCATTCAAGGGCATCATATGTCGCCTCCTGTTCGGAATTTTCACCCGTAAGCACGAGTAAACTCGACAGGTCGGCTGATTTTTCACCGTAACTGTCGGTATTGAGCGTTATTTCGGTTTGCGAAAAGCTCATTTCTTTAAGCGGATTCTCCCCCTCCAAAGCAAATACGGGAAAAGCCGTCTGCATAGTGAACAATATCATTATTACGCTAAGCATTAAACTGATACTTTTTTTCATTGTCGTTCTCCTTTTCAGACCGTGTTAATACAGACCGCCGACTTACTTTCGGAAGAATTTCCGTGTACATAACATTATGTATGCCATAGGCGATCATTTTCGTTATATAAAGATACAGGATAAATTATACTTGAACAGAATAAATAAATCAATGGGTAAAGATTAAATTAACAGTAATTTCACATCAAAACATGATTTATGACTGATTTTTGCTTTAGCTCTTGACAGCAAATTCAAAATACGCTTTAATTATACTGGAATAACATTGATCGGAGGATCGTTAAATGAAAAAAATGATCTCATGGAACGTCAACGGAATAAGAGCTTGTGTACAAAAAGGCTTTCTTGATGCGTTCAAAGAGCTTGATGCCGACATTTTCTGCTTGCAGGAAACAAAACTTCAGGCAGGTCAAATAGAACTCGAACTTGACGGATATCATCAATACTGGAACTATGCCGAAAGAAAAGGCTATTCGGGTACTGCGATATTCTCAAAGGAAGAACCCATCTCCGTAAAATACGGACTGAGTATCGACCGACACGACACCGAGGGCAGGCTTATAACTCTAGAATTTGAAAATTACTTCTTTATCACCTGCTATACACCGAACGCTCAGGACGGACTTAAAAGAATCGACTACAGAATGGACTGGGAGGACTGTTTCAGGGAGTATCTCAAAGAGCTTGACAGCAAGAAACCCGTCATATTCTGCGGTGACTTGAATGTCGCTCACAATGAGATCGACCTTAAAAATCCGAAGTCAAACAAGGGCAACGCAGGTTTCTCCGACGAAGAAAGAGGCAAATTCAACGAGCTTCTTCAAAGCGGATTTACCGATTCATTCAGATATCTTTATCCCGATCTTACGGGTGCGTATTCTTGGTGGAGCTACAGATTCAACGCAAGGAAGAACAACGCAGGTTGGCGTATAGACTATTTTCTTGTTTCCGACAGACTGAAAGATAAGATATCCGACAGCAAGATACACAGTGAAATATTCGGCTCCGACCACTGTCCGGTGGAGCTTTTGATAGAAATGTAAAGCGAGGAACGTACAATGAGAATGAGGCACAAAAAGAATCTTGATGAAAGGCTTGACAAGTGCAAGGATATCCTTTTCAAGATAATGTGTGATGACAGAAATTTCGAAACCACGGTCGAAGAAAAAGAATATCTCGACTTTGAAAAAATTTTCGGCAACTCGAATCCCGTTCAAATGGAGATAGGCTGCGGAAAAGGTCAGTTCATAGCGGAACTTGCCGAAAGAACACCCGACATCAACTACATCGCAGTCGAAAAGACGGCAGACGTTATCGTGCTTGCGTGTGAAAAGGTCATGGAAAAGGGACTTAAAAATGTGTTCTTCATCAAAGGCAGTGCGGAATATTTGCCGAAATATATCCCCGAACAAAGCATCGAAAGGCTCTATCTTAACTTCTCGTGTCCGTTCCCGAAGAAGAAATACGCAAAACATCGTTTGACGCACGGATATTTCCTTTCTATATATGAAAAGATGCTCAAAGATTCTGCCGAGATACATCAAAAGACGGACAATATGCACTTCTTTGAATTTTCAATTGAGCAGTTCTCTCAAAGCGGATTCAAGACGAAAAACGTATCTCTCGATCTTCACAACAGCGACTTTGAGGGAAACATCGTCACGGAATACGAACACAGATTTTCGTCACTCGGTCAGCCTATATACAGACTCGAAGCTTACAAGGAGCATTATAATGTTTAACTTTTTCGTAGACGACAACAACCGTGTCGGTGACAGATATTTCATCAGCGGAGGCGACTACAATCACATCAAAAATGTTCTGAGAATGAAAGTCGGAGATACATTTTTGATAAGTGACGGCGGTACGGGGAATCTCTGCGAGATAGAAAACATATCGGGCGACACGATCACAGCTAAAGTCATAGAAGAAAATTACAAGAATGCGGAACTTCCGATAAAGATATATCTTTTCCAAGGCTTGCCGAAGTCGGACAAAATGGAACTTATCATTCAAAAAGCGGTCGAACTCGGAGCTTACGAGATAATCCCGACAGAGATGAAACGCTGTGTTGTGCGGCTTGACGAAAAGAAGAAAAAGACAAAAGTCGCTCGCTGGCAAGCGATATCCGAAAGTGCCGCAAAGCAGTCAAAGAGGAGCATCATACCTCATGTACACGAAGTTATGAGGTATAAAGAGGCTTTGGCATACGCAAATGAACTTGATACGGTGCTTGTGCCTTATGAAAATGAGAGGGGCATGGCGGCAACAAAAGAGGCTTTAAAAGAAATAAAAAGCGGCTCATCTGTCGGTATTTTCATCGGTTCGGAGGGCGGCTTTGAAAGAGAAGAAATCGAAGATGCCCAAAAATGCGGCATGAAACTTATATCTCTGGGAGAAAGAATCCTCCGCACGGAAACAGCCGCAATAACAGCCGTTGCAATGTGTATGCTGACAGCGGAAATGGGTCAGGAGCAAGAGTAAAATGAAACAGCTACCTAAAGAATTTTCGGATAGAATGAAACTTATCCTCGGCAATGGCTATCCCCTGTATGAACAGGCTGTCAATTCGCAGCCTGTCAGAGCTTACCGAGTGAACACGAACAAAATAAGCGTGGCTGACTTCCTTACTTTGGGGCAGCTCAAAGGCGAAAAAGTTCCCTACTGCGACACGGGATTTTATCTTGATGAAGAGAAGATCGGTTTTCACCCGTTTTTTCATTCGGGAATGATATATGTGCAAGAACCTGCCGCAATGATGCCGGTTGAATGCGTCGATATTGACCCTGATTGGTGCGTGCTTGATATGTGTGCCTCACCGGGCGGCAAGTCGTCGCAGATACGAAATAAGCTCAACGAAAGCAGCATTCTTGTGTCGAACGAAATTGTTCCCTCACGTTGCAAGGTACTGACAGGCAACATCGAAAGAATGGGTTTTCGCAACACCGTAACGACCTGTCTTGACACCGAACGGCTTGCACAGTTATTTCCGAAAAGGTTCGATTTCGTGTCGGTAGACGCACCTTGTTCGGGCGAGGGAATGTTCAGAAAAGATGATACGGCAATAGCGGAATGGAGCGTTGAAAACGTCACAAAATGTGCCGAAAGGCAAAAAATGATACTTGAAAATGCGGTCAGATGCTTGAAAGACGGCGGAACTATCCTATATGCAACATGCACTTTTTCACTCGAAGAAAACGAGATGGTGATTGACGATTTTCTTTGCCGTCACCCCGAATTTGAGCTTGTGCAAGCAATGCCGACTGTACGGGAAAGCACTTGCGACGGTATCGAATTTGACGGTTGCCGAACGCAAAACATCTCGTATTGCAGGCGATTTTACCCACACACAGGCAAGGGCGAGGGGCAGTTTGCCGCCGTATTGAAAAGCAAAGTCGAAAGATGTGCCGAATACAAAACCGAGAACAAACTTAAGTCAAAACCGAATCCGCTTGCACTCGAGTTTTTGAGCGATGTTTTGACGGAATATGACCCGTCGCACGTTCTCATGAACAAGGACACACCGGTTTATTTCACGTCAGAAAATGCTGTACCCGAAAAAACAGCATTTTCACTTGGTGTCACGATCGGTGAGATACGCAAAGGCTATATTCAGCCGCATCATCAGTTTTTCTCGGCTCTCGGTCACAAATTCAAGCGTAAAATTGAGCTTTCACCCGACAGCGACAGACTCCAAAAATATCTGCGTGGGGAAAGCTTTGAGTGTGAATGTGATAACGGCTGGGCGGTCGTTACAGTTTGCGGTTGTCCGCTGGGTGGTGTAAAAGTCGTAAACTCTACGGCTAAGAATCATTACCCCAAAGGTTTACGATATAGTCGGCTGTAGGCAAACACCTTGAGCCTCGCATTCACTGATTGTACAAAAAAATAATTATATATAAGGAGACTTTCAAAATGTTAGAAACAAGCAGATGGATACTTCACATCGACAATATGTTCATGCACGAGGACCTCACGGGGCAGATAAACATCAACCCCGACGGCTCGTTCGATATCTTCGCTGTGACCGAAAAAGGACTCAAACCGTTCCCGAAAGAGGTTGCGGAAAAGCTTTCGATAAACGGCGACACGATCGAGGCAGAGGTCTCAAACGACGGTATGCCCGGCATGAAAATCAAAATCGCAGTCACGTTCAAAGGCGACAAAGCCGAGGGATACTTCAAAGTGCCCATTCTCGGCAAGCTCAAATTTGACGGTGAAAGAGTCGAGCTGACAGACTTGCCGATAGTCGAAAGTAAAGCGGAAGAAGAATAATAAAAAGCTCCGTCGTGTACGGAGCTTTTTATTAAATGTAAAATGCAAAATTAAAGTTCTGACTTTCGGGTTGCCAAATACGGGTAAATTTTATTGACAAAATTTGACATATATTGTACAATATGTTCGTAGCTGGGAGATAATCAGCGAAGGCGGTTAGTGTATCACCACCATAAAGGAGGTGATATCGATGACAATTACTATCAAATTTAAAACCGTAAAGTACATATTTACGATTAAGTTCGATATTAAAAAAGTCAACAACCGCCACTCGGCTAAGTGACGGTTGTTTTAAACAAAAAATAAAACAGTCAGAACACTAACCGCTGTAGCGGTTATCTTCCAACTACATTATAAACGAAACCTTTTGTCTTGTCAAGTGCAAGATGAAAGGTTTTTTTAAATGCAAAATGCAAAGTGCAAAATGCAAAATTGAAGTTCTGACTTTTGGCTTTGAAAAATCAGCACATAGGTAAGTAATTTGTGTCAGCACATCGGTAAGCCAGTTG
>CAYWDD010000016.1:0-13765 GCA_964456935.1 uncultured Faecalibacterium sp.
TGAACGGGAAGTGATGGGGACGAAGTCTTATCTTTGTCTGTTCACCGTAAAGTCTTTTTGCAAATGCCTCAAGATTGCCCTTAAGATCGCCCATTGTGATACCCTTGTCGATAACAAGACCCTCTATCTGATGGAAAAGGGGAGAGTGTGTTGCATCGACCGAGTCTGAACGGTAAACTCTGCCGGGAGCGATAATTCTCAAAGGCGGCTTTTTCTGTTCCATAACTCTTATCTGCACGGGAGAAGTCTGTGTTCTTAAAAGCATCTTCTCTGTTATATAGAATGTGTCCTGCGTATCTCTTGCAGGGTGTTCGGGCGGAATGTTAAGTGCCTCAAAGTTATAATAATCCCACTCAACTTCAGGACCTGATGCTATATCAAAGCCCATTCCGAGGAAAATCTCCTTGACTTCATCAAGAACGATAGACAGGGGGTGCTTGTGACCCAATTCATGTCTTTCACCCGGCATTGTTACGTCTAAGCGTTCCTCTTTGAGCTTGATTTCGAGTTCTTTCTCTTTTATCTGCTTTCTTCTTTCTTCGATCTCACTTTCAAGTTGAGAACGAATTTCGTTAGCAAGCTGACCTATTACAGGTCTTTCTTCGGCTGAAAGTTTGCCCATCTGCTTTAAAATAGCGGTAAGCTCACCTTTTTTACCTAAGAATTTGACTTTAAGCGCATCAAGGTCAGAGTTACCGATTGCCTGTGACAGTTCTTTCTCGGCAAGTTCCTTGATCGCTTGCAGCTGTTGTTTCATATCAAATACTTCCTTTCGTTTGATTACTTTTTAATTGATTGCCTTGACAAAAATAAAAACTCCGCCCCTAGATAGGGACGAAGTGTGATTCTCCGTGGTACCACCCTGATTTTTGCCTGAGCAAACACTCTTGTATCGGTAACGGTGATAAACCGTTATGACCTACCGCATAAGTTTCAGCCATACCGCTCCGAAGTGAACTTCAATATTACAGACAATAACCCGTTTTCAGCGTTTACGGATCTCTCTGAAATGTCAGATAATACCTACTCTCTTCATCATAGCGTTTCAAAAACACATCTATTTTAACACAAAGAGCGGCATCTTGCAATAGCAAATTAAAAAAATTTGCAGCCTTTAAATTTGAATTTAAAAAGTAAATCTTTGCAGCGGGTGGTCGCTAATCTGCCCACTTCGCAAAAAACAAGAGAGGCTTTCGCCCCTCCTGTTTATGTAAGTTTAAAATTAAACTATGTCAAGTTTAACAGCTGTGAATTTTGAAGCGTCAAGCTCTTGGTAGTTCTTGTCAACAGTAACTGTGCCGTCCTTAAGAGATGCGAGAAGTTTGTTGTAATCTTCAACGCTGAAGTTCTTAAGAGTCCATGTTTCTGTCGGGAGTCCTACTGCATCGTTAGCAGCACCGAGTGTTGTCTGAACACCACCGAGTTCTGCCCACTTGTCAGCATAGAACTTTTCAAGTGCATAACCTACAGCCTCACGAATACCCTTTGTAGCTGATGTGATAACTGTTTCGGACTGTGATGACTGGTCAACGTCAACACCGATAACGAATCCATCGTTAGCTGATGCAGCTGCGAAAGCCGACTGACACATTGAACCGCCGCAAGCAAATACGACTTCAGTGCCGTTTGTGTACCAGCCGTTGAGCATGGTCTGAAGTTCCGGAGATGCTCCGAAAGATGCACCGTACTGCCAGCTGTACTTCATTTCGACTTCTTTGCCGAGTTCCTTAGCAGCAGCTTCTGCACCCTGAACATAGCCATAACCGAATCTGCAGCAAGCCGGATTATCTCCGCCGCCGCCGCCTGAGAAGCCGAGCTTTGTGTAGCCTTCCTTAACAGCAGCATAACCTGCAAGGTAGCCGGACTGTTCTTCCTGGAAGTCGATAGCGGCAACATTAGCAGCACCTTCGATTACAGAACCGTCGATGAATACGAACTTAACGTCCGGATAAGCTGCGGCAGCCTTTGTAAGAGCTGTTCCCTGAAGGAAGCCTGCACATACAACGACCTGTGCGCCTGCATCGGCAGCAGCCTTCATAGCATCAAAACGATCATCGTCTGTAGCCTTGTCACCGTTAGCGGGCTGATAGTACTTGTAGGTCTTGCCGTTGTCAGATGCGTACTTCTTAAGACCTTCCCATGTACCCTGGTTGAAAGATTTGTCCTTGAGCTGACCGACGTCTGTTACGAATGCAAGCTCATACTTACCGTCTGCTGACTCGCAAGTATCACTGATAGCATCATAGTTAACAGCCTGATTTGCATTGTCGTCGTCGCCGTTACTCGGTGTTTCGTTACCACCGCAAGCTGCAAAAGTAAAGAGTACCATTACAACTGCAAGCAATAATGCAAGAAACTTTTTCATATTGGATTTCCTCCTAAAAAATTTTTGGTATCGGATATACCCGACCCACAGTGATTATATCATAACGGCAGAAAATTTCAACATCTTTTGCAAAAATTTTCAATTTGGTAGTAATTATTGTGAAATATTGCCAAAAAGGTGGATGATTGTGAGGGTGAAGCGGGTGGGGTGCCGGGGCGGAGGGGCGGCAAGGTTCGGCTTTGCGCACCCTCGAGCGTGAGCGAGAGGGTGCCGAAGTCGGACCTGATAGCAGTGACTTTCTCATAGATGAAAAGTTGCAAGTGTGCTGAAATTCGGCTGTGCAGCCTGCAAACTTTTGCTTAGTTCAAAATCACAGCAGCGGGGCGGCAGCTTGGCACTCCCGCTCGCCTTACGGCTCGGGGAGTACGCAAGCTGCCGCCGTTACGCTCCGCAACCACCTTCGGTGCTCGCTCCGCTTCACCCAAAAACCGCAAGGCGACACAAACGTGCCGCCTCATTACAATTTCTTATATCATCTCAAATGCTCCGGGCTGAATCTCAGCGGTAGCATTTCATCAAGCGTTTTTTCAATATAATCATCACCGTTTTTGCCGATGATTATAAGAAAATCACTGTCGCAAAACTCACTCATTACCTGACGACATACTCCGCACGGTGTAAAATAGTCATTGAAGTCAAGATCTTTTCCGCCTACTACCGCTATCTTGGAAAACTCCCGCTCTCCCTCACTTATTGCTTTGAAAAAAGCTGTTCTTTCAGCACAGTTTGTCGGTCCGTAAGCCGCATTTTCTATGTTGCAGCCGAGATATACTTTGCCGTCTTTTGATTCAAGTGCCGCACCGACATAGTGGTGAGAATACGGAACGTATGCGTTTTCGGCGGCTTTCTTTGCAAGATTTACAAGGTCTGTCGAAGTCATGCTCATTCCTCCGAAATAATAATATCTTTAAAGCTTTCACCCGATGTTTTCGATTCGACACCGAAGATGTCGGCTATCGTTTTACCTATATCGGCAAAGCAATTTCTTGTTCCGAGATTAACGCTTTTTACGTTTTTGCCGTAGACGAGCAGGGGAATATACTCTCTTGAATGGTCGGTACTCGGAGTTATCGGGTCACAACCGTGGTCGGCGGTGATGAAAAGAATGTCATCGTCACGCATATTGTCTAAGAATCCGCCAAGCCATAAGTCGAATTCGCATAAAGCTTTTGAGTATCCGACAGCATCGTTTCTGTGACCGTAAAGCATATCGAAATCAACCAGATTTGTAAAGCAAAGTCCGTTAAAATCACGTCCTGCCCATGCCGAAGTTTTAACCATGCCGTCGGCATTTCCCGTTGTCGGTTCGGCAGCCATAACGCCCTTGCCTGCGAAAATATCATATATCTTGCCGACAGGACGAACGTCGAATCCCGATTTAAGCAGTTCATCAAGAACAGTGTCTTTCGGCGGTACGAGTGAAAAGTCGTGTCGTCTGGGTGTCCTCTCGAAATTCGGGTATTTGCCTGTGAAAGGTCTTGCTATTACTCTGCCGACACCGTGTTCGCCTTGCAAGATTTCTCTTGCGATTTTACAGTATTCATAAAGCTGTTCAATGGGAACTACGTCCTCGTGAGCTGCAATTTGAAACACACTGTCAGCCGAGGTATACACAATAAGGTCGCCTGTCTTAATATGCTCTTGACCGTAATCGAGGATAACCTTTGTTCCGGAATACGGTTTGTTGCAAAGAACACCTCTGCCTGTACGGGAAGAAAACTCGTCTAATATATCTTTCGGGAATCCGTCGGGATAGGTCGGGAAAGGCTTTTCGCTGACAAGACCGCATATTTCCCAATGTCCCGTAGTGGTGTCTTTGCCCTTTGACTTCTCACCGAATCTTCCGAACGCACCGATGGGTCCGGAAACTCCGCTTTCGTAGTCGATTCCGTCAATGTTGAAAAGACCGAGTTTTTTCATGTTCGGTACAAAAAAGCCCTCCTGCTCAAAGCAGGCCTTGAGGGTGTTACTGCCCTCATCACCGTAGTTTGCGGCATCCGGCAATTCACCTATGCCGACGCTGTCGAGAACTATCAAAAATACTCTTTTTGTTTTCATCATTCAAACTCCGTATCAGTCTAATGCAATTGCAGTTTCAAGTGCTATCTCCATCATCTGTGTGAAAGTGTTTTGCCTTTCTTCGGCAGAACAGCCTTCGCCCTTAAGAGGAAGATCCGAAATAGTGCAGATGGCAAGTGCGTTCTTTCCTGCCTTAATTGCGTTGAGATAGAGAGCGGCTGCCTCCATTTCAACGGCAAGTGAGCCGACAGACTGCCACTTTTTAAGTGCGTCGGGGTCTGCATCATAGAATGTATCCGATGAATAGAGATTTCCGACTATCGGCTCTACGCCGATTTGTTTGGCTTTTTCCGTAGCAACGGTCAACAATTTGTAGCTGCAAGTGGGAGCTACCGTTCCGTTGACACCGAACTGTGAACCGTAGTTTGAGTTTGTATTTGCACCGATACCGAATACGATATCACGAAGTTTTAAGCTGTCTGCTATACCGCCTGCCGAACCTATTCTTATGATGTTGTCTACGTTAAAGAAATTGAAAAGCTCATAAGAGTAAATACCGATAGATGGCATACCCATTCCGCTTGCCATTACTGATACCTTATGACCTTTATATTCTCCCGTATAGCCGTGTATACCTCTGACGTTGTTGATAAGAACAGCGTTTTCAAGATATGTTTCCGCTATAAATTTAGCTCTGAGCGGATCGCCCGGCATAAGAACGGTTTTTGCGAATTCTCCGCCGTTTAAGTTGATATGAGGTGTATTCATAATATTTTCCTTTCTCAATACGTTGAGTCTGATGATTCGTTCTTTACGATTTTGACTATTCTGCTTGTTCCGAGTCTGCTTGCACCGAGGTTAATAAAATCTTCGGCATCTTTAAGACTTGCTATACCACCGGCTGCCTTTATTTTAAGATGAGGTGCAACATTTTCCGAGAAGAGTTTGATATCCTCTCTTGTAGCACCGCCTGTTGAAAAGCCGGTCGAGGTCTTGATGTAATCCGCACCCGATTCAGAAACGATTCTGCACATCTCTTTCTTTTCTTCGTCTGTCAAAAGACAGGTTTCGATTATTACTTTAAGCAGCTTTCCGTGGCAAGCCTCTTTAATTGCTTTGATCTCATTTAAAACATCGTCATAACGCTTGTCTTTGAGCATTCCGATGTTGATAACCATGTCGATTTCATCTGCACCGTTTTTAACTGCATCGTCCGTTTCAAAGACTTTGACGGCTGTTGTGTTATATCCGTTGGGAAAGCCTATGACGGTACATATTGCAAGTTTGTCGCCTACATATTCCTTTGCCTGTTTAACATATGCAGGGGGAATGCAAACGCTGGCACAGTTATACTTTATACCGTCATCGCATAAAGCTTTGATGTCGCTCCAAGTCGATGCCTGTCCCAAAACGGTATGATCTACTTTTTTGAGTATTTCGGATATATCCATATTTTTGATCTCCTTAAAACTATATATTCTATCGACATCAAGCCGATAACTATATTCTACATACAAAGAGAAAAAATGTCAAATAATTTACAGCATTTTTATTGTATTGTCCGTTTCTTTAGTGTATTATATTAAAACGTAACATGAATCATCTCATCGAAAGGCTGTATAAAAGCATGGAAAACGATATCATATTTAAAAAAGTAAATTTCGGCGGTTTTGACCGTGAGGACGTAATGAATTACATTTCTCAAATAACCGATGAATTTCATAAAAAGACAGCGGATAAAGACAAAGAGCTTATTGCACTGAGAGCCAAGATAACAGAGCTTGAAAGCGAAATTGACGATCTTAAAAACGAGAATGTCGGGCTTAAAACTTCAATTGAAGAACTGAAAAACGAAAACGAGAAATTAAAAGTACCGAGTGAAAGTGTTGAGAAGGTCGAAGAAACCGAAACCGAACAGCTTAGAAACGCTGTAAAAGCCTTGACCGAAAAGGTTGACGAACTTATATCCGATGCCGCCGAGAAAAACACATCTTCAAGTGATGAAAAGGTAGGATATGACACGGACCTGTTCGACCTTATAGAGCAATACACCGATTAAACGAAAACAGCTGTTGAAAACCGTTTTGCGGTTTTCAACAGCTCTTATATTTAGTCTTAATCGTCAAGTGTATAGAAAGTTCCCGTACCGAAAGTGTATCTTGTATAATCAAAATAGTTTCCGCAGTTTGACCAGTTATCGTTAAGCTTTAAGAGAACAACCTTGTCAGTCAGTATTTTAAATCCGTCAACTTCGACAAACTTTGTGTATATCTTATATCCGGTTATTACCGTAGTGTGACTGCCGTAAGTCGAACTGACGCTTGTTGACCAGAGAACGGGAAGTCCCTTTTTAAGCTGCGGTACAACGACTGTTCTGAACGTCTTTAAGTCAACGTGTTCCGTAAGGGGAGTCGGAGTGATGTGATAGGTTTCAAACACATTTTGGAATATGTACTTGAAATTATCGGGATTTGTTCCGCCTGTCTTATAGCCGTAATTCTCAATACAGAAGCTTCTTATCGTTTTATATAAAGCGGGTACCCAAAATCCCGTGCATATGCCGTTACTTCTGTTATATCCCTCGATTTTGTAGTTCTCATCGTCTTTAAACTCGTCAAAGAACGGATCACGGTTAGCGAATATCAAGCTTTTAACATTGCTTGACGGAATAGCCGAATACTTTCTGTCGGCAGCCGAGCCTGCTTTTTTATGATAATAGCTGAGCATTGAGTAAATAGCATGAAGAGAACAGTTGCCTTCGCTTGTCAAATATCCCGGTTCAGGTATGCCCTTATAAACGGAAGTTGACATTTGAGTTGAGTAGTCATAATCGCAAAGTTCATATTGATAGTAAAGGTTATATCCGTCACCGTACTGCTTTTTGATGTATTCGTCGGTGTCGGTCAAAGAACCGTCTTGGGATACATAATTAAAATATTCTTTAATGTATTCGTAGGTGCGTGACTCATCTGCCACCATGTCGTCAATGCCGTAGGAAGTGAAAGCACCGTTTTCATCTAAGAATCCGAAACCGTCTGTTAAGCTGTAATACACCTTTTCAGCCGATTTTAACAGCTCAAAATCACCCTCGCTTTTATAAGCGTAGATATAGTAATCCTTTGAAAGTATCATATATCCGAAGTTTCCGTTAAAGTCGATATATGTCGTTTCTTCGGTTGTGCCGTCGGGCAAAAGGACGTCACATGGAATTGCGTTTTCTATAGCCGATGCCTTAAATGCTATTCCCAAAGTGCTGAACATCTTATCGAAAACAGGAAGATTCGTTTCTACATACTTTTCAACATCGGTTATAACACTATCAATTTTGTTTCCAATATCAAGGTCTTTAAAAAGACCGGGTATAACGGAAGAAAAGAACATAAATACAGAAACAAAAAAAGCAGTGATTTTCGCTAACATCAACGATACCTCCGAAATTGAACATTTAGTATATAATAAACATACTTAAACGAAAAATCAAGCAAATGACAAAAAATTCATAACAGGTTCAAATGAAAAACAATATTATTTCATCAAAATGTGTTTGTTTTGGTTGAAAGTCATCGAAAAATTCTGTATAATGTCAGATGAAGTACAATTCAGGTTTATCCTACGGAGGTAAAAATGAGAACAGGAAAAATAAATCGTATTGTTGCATTCTTTACGGCTTTGGTTATTTTAGCTTTACCGTTTTCGATATTATCATCGGCTGCGGACAGCTTTGAAAATCAGATATCGGCTTTCCCGAACAGCTATAAGGTGTATCTCAGAGAATTGCATAAAAAATACCCGAACTGGACTTTTCAGGCAGTCAACACCGGACTTAACTGGAACGATGTCGTTTCAGCGGAAAATGAAGGTGAGAAGTCGCTTATATCTTCATCGGCAGGTGACGTTTTCAAAAGTAAAGAAAGCGGTGATTACGACAGCTCAACCGACAAATACACACAGTATGATGCAGGTTTTGTCCGTGCCAATGCACTTGCGGTCGGATATTTCGTAGATCCGAGAAACTTCCTCAATGAAAGCGGAATATTCCAGTTTGAACAGCTTTCGTTTTCTTCCGATATAACCGTTGATGTTGTTGAGCAGGTACTCAAAGGCTCATTCATGAGCAATAAGAAGATAACATATTATGATAAGAACGGAAAATCACATACGCTTAACATTAAGTATTCACAGGCAATATATAATGCCGGCAAAGAGTATAACGTGAATCCCTGTTACCTCGCATCTAAAATAATAAACGAAGTCGGAGTAAACGGCAGCGGTTCTACATCCGGCAAATATTCGGGATATGAGGGGTACTATAACTTCTATAATATCGGTGCGACTTCATCTTCGACACCGATAAAGAACGGACTTAAATACGCAAGTCAAAACGGTTCATATCAAAGACCGTGGACAGATCCGCAAAAAGCCATAATGGGCGGTGCTGAGTTTATAGCAAGCGGATATATCTCAAAAGGTCAGGACACCGGATATTTCCAGCGTTTCAACGTTTCGCCCAACGCTGTTTCCGTGACTTACACTCACCAATATATGTCTGATATATCGGGTGCGTATTTCCAAAGCAACACGACTTATAACACATATAATTCTCTTTCTATGCTGGGACTTAAACGTGTTTTCAAGATTCCCGTATACAACAATATGCCGGGTGCATCGGCACAGGCAACTTCATTTTCACTGAAAGATTCCGCAAACCAAACAGGTGCGGTAAATGTGTCATCGTTAAATGTAAGGTCACAGCCGAATACAAGCAGTGCGAAAATTGCCTCTGTTTCAAACGGCACAAAGGTTAATATTTTAAGCAAAGTCATAAATTCGGCAGGTAAGTATAACTTCCTCTCATATCCGTATTGGTATCAGATATCGTTCACTCTTGACGGTTCATCGTACACAGGGTATGTCTGTTCGGAGTACATTGATATTTCCACGGAAAAGTCCGTTGTACTCGGAACGAATTTTTCCCTCGGATATAACATCAATGCGTCGGAAAAGCCGTCATTCATTTCGGATAACACGTCTGTTGTCTGCGTAAATTCAGACGGCAGTTTAAAGGCTCTTAAGGCAGGAAAAACCGTTATAAGAGCATATACTTCAAAAGGTCTTTACGATGAGATAAGAATTTCCGTTACGGACGGTATAAGACAAGTTGAAAATCTCAGTGTTTCAAATACTTCCACAAGCTCCGTTGCCGTTTCATGGAACAAGGTAGACGGTGCTGAGGGTTACGAAGTTTACAAGACCGACAGCAGCGGAAATTATCAAAAGGTAACAAACGTCACTTCAAACTCATACACAATTACAGGTCTTAAAGCAGGGGAATCGTTCAGCTGTAAAGTCAGAGCATACGGCAAAGTGAACGGTGTGATGAAATACGGTGAGCTTTCGTCTGCACTGAAGTGTTTGACCTATTATAAGAGTATTTCGGGTCTGAAACAGTCCGATACCGTAAAAGACGGGCTTACTCTTAAATGGAACAAAATTGACGATGCCACAGCCTATGATGTGTACGCATACAATTCTTCAAACGGAAAATATGAGCGTATAAAACAGGTCAAGGACACGTCTTACACTATAACGGGACTTAGCAGTGCAACCGCCTATTACTATAAGGTTGTCGCTAAAGTTAAAGTAAACGGAAAAACCGTAAACTATGCAGGTGCGTCGCTTACGGCTATGACCGCTCCGACAGCACCTACAAGCCTTAGCGTAAAAGATACTACCTCGTCTTCGGTGACTTTAAAATGGAAAGCCGTCAAAGGTGCATCGAAATATGCTATCTACAAGCTTTCTTCAAAGGGCAAGTACGAGAAGATAGCCACAGTTAAGACTAATTCATACACAGACAGCGGACTTTCGTCTAATGCAAACGTGAGCTACAAAGTGAAGGCTATTTCCGTTTCGGGTAAAAATTCGTTTTACGGAAGTTATTCGTCTGTTCTGTCGGCATATACAGGGCCTGCAAAGGCAAAGAGCGTTAAAGCGACTTCGGTTACAACAAGCTCGGCAACGCTTAAATGGTCAAAATCATCTTCCGCAACAGGTTATTATATCTACAAATACAACACATCGACAAAGAAAAACGACTATATAGGCAAGACAAAGAACACAAGCTATACGCTGAATAATCTCGACTCCGCAAGCGTAAGTAAATATGTTGTCAGATCATATTCAAAAACAAGCGGCAAGACCTATAAGGGTACGAACAGCAGCAAGTGTACCGTAAGGACTCTTCCGGAAAAAGTCACAGGTCTTAAATTTACGTCACCGACTAAAAACACCTATACGTTGATATGGAGTGCTGTAAGCGGTGCAGACGGATATGAAGTGTATAAACTTCAGTCGAACGGCAATTACAAATTGATTGGATCGGTTACAACAAATTCATACAGTGTGAAAAATCAAAAATCAGCTACGGCTGTGACGTACAAAGTAAAGGCTTATGTAAAGAACGGCGACAACTATATCTTCGGAGAAATGTCCGATAAATTTAAAGCAACGACTCTCCCGAAAAATGTTTCATCGCTCAAAGCCTCAAAGAGCGGCAACGGTTACACGCTTTCTTGGAACAAGTCAACGGGAGCTAACGGATATATGATCTACTCATATAACAGTGCTACAGGCAAGTATGATTATGTCGGAATGACTTCTTCAACGAAGTTTACGGTAAGTCCGAAAACTTCAACAAAGTACAAAGTTATGTCGTATGTTAAATGCAACGGTACGAGATACAAGGCATCGGGAAAAACAGTCAGTATAAATATCTAACGGCAGGGTGATCAAATGTTAAAACCTATAGGTCATTTCATGACAGTCACAAAGCACAGACACGCAGTTATAAGACACTGCTTTAAAGCCGGAATAGGCTTTCAGGGATTAAGGCACGACCTTTCAAAGTATTCGATAACCGAGTTTAAGTCGGGAGCGAAATACTATATGGGATATCGCAGTCCGAACGAAAAGGAAAGAGAGCTTTTCGGCTATTCTCCTGCTTGGTTACATCACAAGGGGAGAAACAAGCATCATTTTGAATATTGGTCGGACTATAATCCGAAAGCAGGAATGGTGATGCCTGTCAAGATGCCGAGAAAGTATGTTGCCGAAATGTTTTGCGACAGGGTAGCGGCAAGCAAGATATACCGTGGTGACGAATACACCGAGCAGTATCCTCTGGAATACTTTTTAAGAGGCAAGGACAAACGAACAATGCACCCTGAAACCTCTGCCGAGATAGAGAAAATGCTGACGATTTTAAGCGAGGAAGGCGAAGATGCGGCATTTAAGTATATCAGAGAGTATCTGAAAGAGGAAAAATAAGCTAAATAAACCGCCCCTTGGACTTAAATTCCGAGGGGCGAATTTCTATTCGTTTTAAATGCGACACAAACGCAAAAACTGTCTAAATTTATACTGTGGCAAAGACATTGCTCATTGACCCGATATAAAACGAAGATATAAAATTATATCAGAGTTTAAACGTTGCTTTCAACTGTTGCTTAACTCTTTCGGGTTTGCAAATAAACAGCACCGCAAATAAAATCACATTTACGGCTAAAGCGATATTTCCGAATAAAGTTGAATAAATCAGCGTGAAAAGAACAAGCGTAACACCTGTTGAAATAAGACTTAATACGCTGTGAAGAAGTCTGCCTTTTTCTTTGAAAGCATAGAAAAAGTAGAAAAGCGATGATACCGTCATCACGGCAGGCATTCCGTATTCCCACAAAAGACTGCCGATTCCGACTGATGCTAATACACCGATATATGCGACTAAACCGAAAACGACAGAAACTATCGCACATACTCTAAAAACATATTTCTGCGGAAATGTCGTATGGTATTCGACTTTTTCGTCCAAAAGCGACTTGTCGTATTTCGGATATTCTGCGGTTTTTATACCCTTAAGCTTGGGCTCGTCATTTGACGTGTCGGCACCGCAGAGAGGACATTTGGTATATTCTTCGCCAAGGTCAACATTACATTCGTTACATCTCATTTTTCACACCTCTTATTCGTAAACATTGCTTTCTATTCTTACCTGTACACCGTCGTTTGCGAGAAAACGGAAGAAGAATTTCTGCTTTTGAGTATCAGCGTTACCGCTTGAAAACGTCAGATTGAAAAGTCCGTTGACCGATACTGCCGCACAGCCGAAATGCACATACGGATTGTCGGCAAGGACACCTTCCGCTCTGAGGACGTGTTTTGCAACCTCCGGAGGAAGATCCATCTCACCGCCGTTTGATATAAATGCGGTATACGATTCCTGAACGTTTCTGTATGTGTTTTTCAAAAATGCTTTTTTGATGGGATAGGGGATAGGTTTGACGATTTTGTTTTCCGCTGCACTGACGTTTGCACTTATGCAGCCGAGAAGATGTTCACTTGATGCTTTTTCTTTAAGCTTACCTCTGATGTGGTTACATACTTCTTCGAAAGTAACATCCTTTCTGCCTTTCGGTTCGAACGATACGTCCGTCATATAAACAAAGTTTCTGACAGTTTCGGACTCGAATCTTCGCCTTAAGTCTATCGGAACGGATATACTGATAGGCTTGTTTATAGGCTCTTTTTCGCAGTTTATGAATGTCAGAATCAAGACAGCGGTCAAGTATTCCGTTATGGTTAAGTTGTACTTTTTAGCGACAGCACTGATGTTCTCGACAGTGAAAAGTCCGTGTACCAGACGGGAATAGTTTCTTATCTTGTTATTTTCGTTGAGGTACACATCGACCTTGTTCGGATTTTTAGCCGAGATATTCGGGTCGTAGTGGTCATAGTAGCTGTCCCGGGTTTCTTTATCGAGAGGTTCGTCTTTTACGTTAAAAGTCTTACCGCTGTCGGAAATGTTTTCACCGCAAAGTTCAAGGTAACGGCGGGTAAGCGATGTCAGGAAAATCCCCGCACCCGTACCGTCTGTAACGCTGTGGAAAACTTCGAGAGATATCCTGTTTTTGTAACAAAGCACACGGAAACACGGCTGATCGGTTCCGTCAAGCTGAATGGGTCTGTATGGATATTTACATTCATCTTGAACTATGGGTACCGCATCGGTTCTTTCAAAATAGCTCCAGAATGCTCCGTCACGAAGAGTTACGCAAAAGCTCGGAAAACGTTTCGCAACGTCTTTAAGAGCCTCTTGAAGTACTGCTTTGTCAATTTCGTGATCAAGGACGATGGCAGTCCTGTAGGTTCTGCACCAATCCTTGTATCTTGCGGCAGCGTACAGTGTTGATGCGTTGTCGATTTTAAGCCACGGGGTATCAATATGCGGCTTTTCCGAAATTTTTTTCATTTTGAGGTTTCTCCTAAAAAATATATTATGAAAATTTTAATAAACTGTGTCGAATA
>CAYWDD010000017.1:0-12361 GCA_964456935.1 uncultured Faecalibacterium sp.
ACGTTATCCCGCCGTAACGCTCCGCAACCGCCCTTCGGCGGTCGCTCCGCTCCCTGCACACCCAACACTATATCCGATCGATCCTATCTATCGCATACAGCGGTAAATTTATAAGTCCGTCCTCCTCTTTGTAGTCCGCCATAGATGTACGAACCGAGAGTCGGGGTGAAAACTTTTCACGATAGGTTTTCAAGCTTTTTGCTTTAAGATTCAATTCCGCCTTTACTTCAACCGGAACGATTTTTTCACCTGTATCGATAACAAAGTCTACCTCGCAAGTGCCTCTTTCATTGGTATAATAATAAACGTCTGTATCACGCAGAGTCTTTAATTGCTGACAGACATATTGTTCTGTTAATGCACCCTTAAATTCAACAAAGAGGTCGTTGCCGTTAAGCAAAGTGCTTTGGCGAAGTCCTGCCATGCAACCGAGAAGTCCGACATCGAGTACGAACAGCTTAAACGCTTTCAAGTCCTCGTATGCTCGCAGCGGTATGCCCGCTGAATTTACACGGCTCACCTTATGAATCAAACCGCAGTCACTAAGCCACATAATCGCAGTTTCGTATTCCTTTGCTCTGGCACCCTCACGGACAAGACCGTAGATAAACTTCTTATTCTCTTTTGCCAATTGAGAGGGTATGCTGTTCCACAGCGTACGCAATCTCGGAATGATTTCATTGGGAGCGTGTTTGGAAAAATCCTGCTCATAAGCGGTGAGTATTCGTTTTTGAATCTCACGAACTTCGTTGAAGTCTTTATCCTCTGCAAAACTCTGCACAGCCTCGGGCATACCACCGACAAAATAATATTGTTTCAAAGCATCAATATAAGTCTGTTTAAAGCTTGTAATCATCTGAAAGTCTTGGTCGTCAATAAGCTTTGCATATTGTTCTTTATCGGTCGCCATTAAAAACTCTTTGAAAGAAAGAGGATACAATTTCAAAAAGTCCACCTTGCCCACAGGGAAAGATGTGCCTTGATGCAAGGCAATTCCAAGCAGTGAACCTGCACACATTATATGATATTGCGGTGCGTTTTCGTAAAAATATTTGAGAGAGGATAAAGCCTTCGGAACTTCCTGCACTTCATCGAAAATCAGCAAAGAATTGTCGGGATCGATTTTGTGACCGACATACAGTTCCAATCCCATGATCAGACGATCTGTGTTTAAATCAGCGGCAAACAGTTCCGCCATAGCGGAATTTGAATCAAAGTTGATATATGCGGTATCCGCATAAGCTTGTCTGCCGAACTCTTTCATCAACCAAGTTTTGCCGACTTGACGTGCGCCCTCGATAATCAAAGGCTTACGGTTTTTACTTTGTTTCCATTTGAACAGATTTTCAATTGCGATTCTGTACATAAACACACCTCCACCGTTATCTTACATATATAGTATGCCACACTTCCACAAAAAATGCAACGTATTTTTGTAATTCTCCTACATTTTTTACACCGAAAAAATGTATATTGTCACACTTTTTACAACAAATAATGTAAATATCGGTCGAATCGTTCAAAATTGCAATAAAAAGCCTCCGCTCGACTTTCGACGAACGGAGGTTGTTTTTTATCAAATTTTATCGTACCGCAAATTATTTTGCGACTTTGCTTGAACCTCTTGCTTCGATCTCTGCAACCATTTCTCTCTGTCTTTTTTCTGTAATGGTGTAGAAGAACATCGGAACAGCACAAGCGAACATACTGATAACACCGGAAAGGATAAGCATATTCCAAAGCATATTCGGGTTAGCTATAGCACCTGTTTCCGAGTTGATGCCTGCGGCTGAGAACGAGATAACACCGATGAAAGCACCGACAGCCATACCGATCTTGTTGATAAGAGTCTGCATAGCAAAGCAGATACCTTCGCCTCTCTCGCCTGTTTTCCATTCGAGATAGTCAACCGTGTCACCAATCATAGCGTAGGTGATGATGTTGTTGACACCCTGAGGAATACCTAAGAGTACAAGACCGATTGCACAAACAACGAGTTTCCACGGTGCATCATAGCCTACAAAGTACATAACAGCCATAACTACGCCACCGAAAAGGTGAACTGCGATGTATGACCACTTCTTTGTGAATTTCTTTGACATCCAAGGAACGAGTACCGATGCGACAAGACCGCCGGGTACGACAAGAAGTGTGATAACACTGTAAAGTCCTTCGTTCTGGAGAACGTATTTTGCAAAGTACAAACCGCCTGTGTAGGTGTAAACCATTCTTGCACCACCGAGTACACCCGAAAGAACGATGAGGAGAAGTTCCTTGTTCTTAAAGAGGAGCTTGAGGTTGTGACCGAGTGTGGGCGGGTTAGCGTCTGTGTCTGTTTCAAAGCGTTCCTTTGTGTGCTTAAATCCGTAGTAGAACATCGGAAGTGCTGCAACTACGAGAACAGCTGCACAAATAAAGTATGTCCATTTGAGAGTGTCTGCGTTTGCAACTTCCATGCCGTCTTTAACTGTACCGACAAATGTTTTTGCAGCCTCTTCGACTGTCTTGCCCTGATTTGCTACAAGTTTAGCTATACCGCTTGCCTTATCGACCATGATTTGAGAAAGGTCTGCGTCTGTGTACTTGTACTTAGCTGTAACAGCGTTTGTAATGATGGGTACGAAAACTGTAACGATACCTGCACCGAGTGTACACATAAGACGAACGACTGTCAGCATATTACCTCTGACCTCTGTATCGTTTGTCATACGGGTTGAAAGTCCCCAATAAGGAACGTCAACGATAGTGTAAACAACGCTCCAAATGACGTAGATAACCGCAATTGCAACGAATGTCCACTTCTGTTTTGCCTGGAAGAACGGAGCAAAGCAAAGGAGGGTCATAACTGCGATAGGAATAGCCATCCATTTGAGATAGGGACGGCACTTGCCCCACTTTGTTCTTGTTCTGTCAACGACACTGCCCATGATGGGGTCGTTAAGAGCGTCGAAAATTCTTGTTCCGAGCATAAGCCATGCAACAGCCATAGCGCCGGAGATCGAACCGATCGTTACACCGTCGGCACCGAAAAGGAGAGCATCCGTCATAAAGATCGTAAGATACGAACCTATGATCGTACAAATGAAGTTCTGACCGAAACCTGCGATACCGTAGGCAAGGGCCTCTTTCGGCTGAACACCCTCACCGGGCTTCGTACCGAAGATCTTGTGCAATAATTTTTCCATTCAATTGACCTCTTTCTGAAATATGTAATTATCGGTTACACCGATTAACTCTACTATATTAACATAGTTAGGTTAAAAAAGCAACAAATTTCCGTGCAAACATGGTTTAATTTTTGTTAAAATTTGAATTTTCTGTTTTTAACTGTGTTCAATAGGGTGGCAAGGATTGATTTTTTCGGTTGATTTTATTATAATTGTTTTTATACGATACTAGATGTTAGGTGTTGTAATTTTTAGATTGTTGGCAGAGGGAAAGCTAAATGAGTGCCAAGAGCAAAGTGCTAAGTGCTAAGAGCTAAGTGCTAAGTTGGCACGCCGAGTGGGGTTCTACTTAACTGAACCCCTCAGTCAAAAGGCACTGTGTGCCTTTTGACTGCTCCCCTTTCAAGGGAGCCAAGACCTACGGTTTTTCAAAAGGTTCACTCTCGGCTCCCCTGAAAGGGGAGCTGTCACGGCAAAGCCGTGACTGAGGGGTTTCTACTCCCTACGACCTACTCCCTACTGCCTAAAACCTACTGCCTAAAACCCAACACCTAAAAAGGCAGTGTATCAAATTAAAACTTCGGGAGTACGTTATGAAAACATATAAAATACACCTTATACGACACGCAATGACAAATGAAAACTTAGAGGGAAAATACATAGGTCACACCGATGTGCCTTTAAGTGAAACAGGAATAGAACAGCTCGAACAGATGAAACAGGAATACATATACCCGTATGCAGATGCGGTTTTCTCATCTCCCCTCTCTCGCTGTACCGAAACGGCTAAGATAATTTATCCCGACTCGGCTATAGCGACCATAGACGGTCTTATCGAATGTAATTTCGGTGAGTTTGAGGGTAGAACAGCCGAGGAACTTCACGAAAAGGAAGAACTTTTCGATGACTGGCTCAGAGGTGACAAGGACATAGAACCGCCTTTCGGTGAAAGCAACTCCGCTTTTGCAAAACGTGTCTGCACGTCCTTTGCGGCTATTGTCGAGGGCATCATGAAATCACAGACCGACAGTACCGCAATAATCACACACGGCGGTGTTATCATGACTATCATGTCCGCATTCGCACTTCCCGAGGCGGCAATGCACGAGTGGTTGACACCTCACGGCTGCGGCTACACGTTAAGGCTCACGCCCACGCTTTGGATGGCAGGGCAAAAGCTTGAGGCGATAGACGAGTTGCCGATGCCCGAAAGAAAGACGAACTACTACGACGGCTGGGATTACTATCCCGAGGACGACGGATATTACGAGGACGAAGAATGAAGATACTTGCGATAGGTGACGTTGTGGGAGAAAACGGTTGCCGTTTTCTTGCTAAAACTCTGCCGAACATCAAAAAGGAAAAAGGGATAGACCTGTGCATAATAAACGGTGAAAATTCCGACAAAAGCAATGCGATAACTCCGTCAAGTGCGGAATTTCTGTTTTCGGTCGGTGCGGACGTTATCACGACAGGTAATCACGTTTTCAGAAAAAAGGAAGTCTACGACTACCTTGACGAAAAAAAGGATATAGTCCGTCCTGCGAATTACAACGTATGCCAATACGGACACGGATACACAGTGCTTGACATGGGGCGGCTTTCGGTTGCGGTGATAAACCTCATGGGAACGGCTTACACGCAAAACGTGGACGACCCATTCAAGTGCATTGACGAAATTCTCGAAAAAGACGAAGTGAAACGATCAAAGATAAAACTCGTGGACTTTCACGCAGAGGCAACGGGCGAAAAGCGAGCCTTGACATTCTATCTTGACGGAAGAATTTCCGCTCTTTGGGGTACGCACACCCATGTGCAGACTTCGGACGAATGTATTTCCCCGAAAGGCACGGGATACATAACAGCCCTCGGAATGGTCGGAACGTTCCTATCATGCTTGGGAGTCGAACCCGACTGTGTTATAGCAAATCTCAAAGACGGTCAACACGTCAAATTCACTCACGCAGACGGAAAAGCCATATTGGGCGGCTGTGTGTTTGAGATAGACAACGACGGAAAAACGGTCGGTGTTGAGAGAATTTCGGTGAGGGAACGATGCTAGGTTGTAGGCTGTAGTAACCTCTCAGTCTTTTTGTCCGTAGGACAAAAAGCCAGCTCTCCTTTCAGGAGAGCCAAGACCTAAATTTCTGCAAGCCGTTCGCTCTTGTCGCCCCTGAAAGGGGAGATGTCGTGCCTACGGCACGACAGAGGGGTTCAGTCACGCAATAACTTTTCCACTATCATCAACCTAAAATTCAAAAAATAATTCTGCATTCTGCATTTTGCATTTGCGAACGCAGTGAGTAGAAATCCAATACCTAAAGGTGGTAAGAAAAATGAAAAAAATTTTATCCTTGCTGTTGGCTCTCATTTTTGTTTTGAGCTTTACCGCTTGCGGCGGTAATAACAGCGGCAACGACACTACAAACGAATCCGAAACACAGCAGACGACAAACGGTGAATCCGAGGAAACCACTTCATCGCAAAACATCAAAAAGACAACGCTTTCACTCCCCTACAGTTCAGCTGACGGACTGAATCCTTATACGCTGACAACGGAGATAAACAAGGCACTTACGACGCTTTTATATGATTCGCTCTATCGTCTTGACAGCAGTTTTTCACCTACCGAACTTTTAGCGAAGAAAGGCAATATATCCGACAAAACCGTAACGGTCAAGTTAAATTCGGGCGTCAAGTTCTCGGATTCATCATCTCTTACGGCAAGTGACGTTGTATATTCGTTTAACCTTGCTAAGGAAAGCGACAGCTATTCATCGCAGCTTGAAAACTTCACGTCGGCTTATGCGGAAAGCTCATCGACCGTTGTCTTTAAGCTTAAGAGTGCCGACATATACGCTTTAGGTTGTCTTACGTTCCCCGTTATCAAAAGCGGCAGCGACACGAAATCAAAGGCTGTCGGTTCGGGAAGATATTATCTTTCATCGGGAACGCTCAAAGCCAACAAGAATCATATCAGCTCGGAAAAAGCCTCGATATCAAAGATATCGCTTTACAATATAAAGAACAGCGACAGTTTATTCGGTTCACTTCAAATAGGTGCAATATGCTTTGCGTATAAAAATTTGAGTGACTGCAAAACCGAAAGAATCGTTGCGGCGACAAAAGCCGTTCCTCTGAATAACCTTGTCTATGTCGGAATTAAAAGCACAAAGGGACTTCTTAAAGACAGTAAACTTCGCAGAATAATCTCCTGTGCTATAAGCAAAACCGACATCTCGGAAACAGCATTCAACGGTTATGCAACGGCGGCTCAAACTCCGTTCAATCCCCTTTGGAAGAACACACCGTCATCGCCCGGTGCGGAATATTCCGCTCAGGATATAGCGAAAATGCTTGATGATAACGGATACGCATATCAAAACGACACCGATAAATACAGAAAAAACAGCAGTGGAAAAGACCTTGTTCTTACTCTTGCCGTAAACAAAGACAGCGACTTTAAATTGCAGGCGGCTAAAATGATAGAATCCGACTTGAAAACAGCCGGAATAGAGATACAGGTCGTTGAGCTTGAACGCAAGGAACTTAAAAAGGCGGCAAAAAAAGGCAAATACGATATGTATATAGGCGAGATAAAACTTGGCGGAAACATGAGTCTTTCACCTTTCTTTGATGAAAACGGAAGTGTTTCTTATAATATCGACAAATCACTTAGCTGTATCTCTGCGTATAATAAGCTGGTTTCGGGAAAAATTAAGATCGAGGAATTTGTCAACACGTTTAACACTGACATTCCGTTTATCCCCCTTTGCTACAGAAAAGGCTTTGCCGCAGTGTCAAATTCACTTGAAGACAACGTAGAACTGTGCGAGGGAGATCTTTACTCGAATATATACGAGTGGAAATTTAAGTAATCAGGTATTAGCGATGCCTGTTTTTAAATCTGAAATCTAAAACGGGTGCTTTATATTGAACGAAACCGATACTGTTAGAACGGCTCTTGAGAGTGCGTATGCAAATCTTGAAAATAACAGACTTTTAATAAATTCGCTGAACGTCTTTCCCGTACCCGACGGTGACACGGGTGACAATATGTGCATGACGTTCAAAAGCGGTCTTGACAAAATAAAGCAAAAGGAATATACAAATGTACAACAGATGATCGCTGACTTTTCGCTTGCCTGCCTCATGGGTGCAAGAGGAAATTCGGGGGTTATTCTGTCTTTGGTGACAAAAGGCTTTGCGACTGCCTTTTCCCCAAATCAGACACTTGTGCAGTACACCGTAAAAGGCTTTCAAAACGCAGTTGAGCTTTGCTATAAAAGTGTTTCTTCGCCCAAAGAGGGAACGGCTTTGACTGTACTCAGAGCGTGTTCGGACAAGGCGGCAAAAGTTTCGTCCGTATCGGTGGGATTTAAGAAGCTGTTTTCACAGGTGTACACGACTGCGACGGCAACCTTAGTCAAAACAAAGGAACTTCTGCCACAGCTCAAAGAGGCGAATGTTGTCGATTCGGGTGCAAAAGGGCTTGTGTGCCTCATGGAGGGTATACGGCTGTTTTTAGAAGAAAATAAGGTGTACGAGATAAATTCTTCGGAATATAAAGAGGAACTCCCCACCGTAAGGACAGTGCAAACAGAACACAAATATTGCTGTGAATGTGTCATCAAAACAAATAAAGAAGTGAAATCTTCGGAGCTTGAAACTTTGGGTGACAGCGTAATAACGACTGAAACAGACGGTATAGCGAAAATCCATGTTCACTCGAATTTCCCCGAAAAGGTATTGGCTCTTGCAAAGTCAAAAGGCGAAATAGTGAACGTCAAAATAGAGAACATGGTGTTTCAACACAACTCAACTTGGGGTGCAAAGAAAAAATACGGCTTTATATCGGTTACCACAGGTGACGGAATATCGGAATGTTTCAGACAGCTGGGTTGTGACAAGGTGATACAGACAGATAAAAAGGTGTCCGCAGGGCAGGCTGTAAAAGCGATAGGAAATCTTAATGCGGAGAATATTTTCATCTTACCGAACGACAAAAACAATTTTCTTGCATTCAAACAGGCTGTAAAAATGCAGGACAAAAACTGTATTATCATAGAAACAACGAATCCTGCCGAAGGCATGGGTGTGATGGTAAGTTTCGATGAATCGCTTACACCGAACGAAAACACACAGAATATGAAACACTCGCTTTCCGAAATCAAAACAGCCTTGATATGCGTTGCGGACAAGGACTTGAAAAAAGTGAAAAAGGGCGACAGCATAGGAATCATCAAAGATAAGATAGAAATTTGTCAAAAAGATACTCTTTCATGCATGGAGAAAACAGTTGAAAAACTTTGCGATAAGGATTATAATGACATAAGTGTTTTTTACGGCAAGTCCGTAAGTGAAGTTCAGCTTAAAAACGCACAAAAGATACTGTATGAAAAATACGGAAAATCGCAAGTCAACATCGTTGACGGCGGACAGGATATATATGATTATATCGTCACGGTAGAGTAAAGGAGGATGAGAAGATGCTAAACGCAGATACCGACATAATGTATGCCAAGGGTGTAGGTGAAAAGAGAGCAAAGCTTTTTGCAAAGCTCGGTGTCACCACTGTAGCAGAGCTTTTGCATCTTTATCCCAGACACTACCGTGACTTGACCAACTTAAAATTACTTCGTGAATGTCAGATAGATGAAGTTTGCTCTATTCGTGCCATGGTCGAATATACACCGGTCGGAGTTCGAGTCAAAAACGGTATTACCCTTTACAAGACCGAGGCGACCGACTGGGAAGGCGTACTTCATCTGACATTTTTCAATAACAGATACATTCCCTCCCTACTGCAAGGCGGCAAGGAGTACATATTCACAGGAAAACTTATCTTAAACAACGGACGATTCGAGATGCGTTCACCGTTCATTGACCCTGTTGAAAATGCGGGAATGCTCATGCCGATATATCCGCAAACGGCAGGACTTACAAGCAGAACAATAGAAAACGTCGTAAAGAACGCACTCAGCGTATACTCGTCTGACTATGACATCATACCGCAGAGCATAAGGGAAAAATACAAGCTTTGCACTTTGGGATATGCTATGCACAACATTCATTTCCCCAAAAGCACCCTAGATGCCTCAATAGCAAAAAGGCGGCTGATGTTTGAAGAACTTCTCGTCCTACAGCTGGGAATGTCCAAACTCAAACAGCATGAAAGAGGATACACGGACAATATACTCAGAAAAGATTACACCGAAGAATTTTTGTCTAAACTTCCGTTTAAACCTACCACAGCTCAAAGCAACGCAATAAGTGACGGCATAAGAGATATGGGACTTCATGAGCCGATGAACCGCCTTTTGCAAGGTGATGTCGGTTCGGGCAAGACCTGCGTTGCGGCGGCTTTAGTGTATTCGGCAGCTAAAAACTCCATGCAGTCGGCACTCATGGCTCCGACAAGCATACTTGCCACACAGCATTACAATTCGTTTCTCAAGTTTTTCGAGGACTCGGGAATACAGGTGGCACTGCTGCTAGGCTCGACTAAGGCAAAAGAAAAACGTGAGATAAAAAAGAAGATAGCTCAAGGCGAAATCGACCTTGTTATCGGAACTCACGCTATAATACAAAACGATGTCACTTTTAAAAATCTCGGACTTATCATCACAGACGAACAGCACCGTTTCGGTGTCGCTCAAAGAATGAGTCTTTCGACAAAGGGTGAAAATCCGCATACGCTCGTCATGTCGGCAACACCTATTCCGAGAACTTTGGCACTTATCATTTACGGCGACCTCGATTTATCCGTACTTGACGAACTTCCGCCCGGCAGACAGAAGATAGCGACATATGTTGTCGATTCAAGCTATCATGAACGGGTGTACAACTATATAAAAAAACATCTTGACAGAGGACTTCAAGCGTACATCGTGTGTCCTTTGGTGGAGGAAAGCGAGGTCATCGACCTAACAAGTGCGGTCGAATATGCCGAAAGACTGACCTCAACCACCTTTAAAGAGTACACCGCAGGACTTCTTCACGGAAAGATGAAACAGAAAGAAAAAGACGAAGTTATGGCAGACTTTGTTTCGGGAAAGACTCAAATTCTTATAGCTACGACAGTTATAGAAGTCGGTGTTGACGTACCGAACGCAGTTATAATGGTGATTGAAGACGCCGACAGATTCGGACTTTCTCAACTCCACCAGCTTAGAGGACGTGTGGGACGTGGAAAAGAAAAATCGTCGTGCATACTCATATCGGACGCAAAGGGCGACACGGCAAAAAAACGGCTTGAAATTATGAAAACATCAAGTGACGGCTTTGTCATAGCCGATGAAGATTTGAAATTGAGAGGACCGGGCGACTTCTTCGGAGAAAAACAGCACGGACTTCCCGTAATGCACATAGCGGATATGCTTGATGACATGGTGCTTTGCAACCAATCAAGAGATGCCGCAAAAGAGATTTTGAACAACGACCCACAGCTTGAAAAGAAAGAGAATTTACCCCTTAACAGAGAAATAAAGGCTTTGTTCAAGGATAAATATATTATGAATTAGGAGTACATAAAAATGGAAAAAATTGCAAGTTTCAGAATTGATCACACCATTCTCCCCAAGGGAATGTATATCTCAAGGGTTGACGGAGATATCGTCACTTATGATATCAGAATGAGAAAGCCCAACAAAGAGGCTGCAATGGAAAATGCCGCCATTCACACTCTTGAGCATTTATTCGCAACCTACGTCAGAAACACAGCTTTTGCCGACAGCGTTATTTATTTCGGGCCTATGGGTTGCCGCACAGGCTTTTACTTCCTTCTTCGTGACACCACAAGTCACAGAGAGGCTATAAAGCTTGTAGTTGATGCGTTTGAGTTCATCAAGGACTATGAGGGAGAAATTCCGGGTGCAAGCGAAAAAGAATGCGGAAACTACAGAGATCATGATCTTCTCGGTGCTAAGAAAGAGGCAGAGATGATATATGAAGTTCTCAAAAATTGGAAGTCTGCGGACCTTTATTATCCGGAGGGTTGAGCAGAAGGATGCAATATAACAATCGTTATGGCAATGATAAAAACTTTAAAGCGGCTATAACTTCAATGTAAAAAGCAGTAGCAATTAAAATGTGAAATGTATAAAAACAAGGAGTGAATTACAAATGGCAAACATCATTGATGCTATTATACAATTAGTTTCAGATCCTAAATTCGAGTTAAAATCATACTCAGAAAGTAATAATCGTGCAAACAGTATGGGTGAAGCACTTGAGGAATACATTAAAGACTTGTTCGCTTCAACAGTAGATGAAAAAGACGAAAATATACGGAATCAAAAATTATCAAAAGTGTTTAGCTATTTGGGAAACCAAAACAATCCACCAGATTCAATGCTGCGTGGTGGCGATGCTATTGAAGTCAAAAAAGTAGAATCAAATGATTCTGCTTTGGCTTTGAATAGCAGTTATCCTAAAGCAAAGCTGTTTTCTAACGATCCTATGATTAAAGAAGCGTGTCGTACCTGCGAAAAATGGACTGTTAAAGATATGATTTATGCAGTAGGCATTGTTAATAGAAACAATCTCAAATCACTAGCAATGGTATATGGCGACGATTACTGTGCCGGAAAAGATGTTTACGAACACACAAAACATATTATAAAGAGCGGAGTTGAAAACATAGTTGGCATTGAATTCTCCGAAACAAGAGAATTAGGTAGAGTAAACAGAGTTGATCCGTTAGGCATTACTTATCTGCGTGTGAGAGGCATGTGGGGAATAGAGAATCCTTTCAATGTATTTGATTACATTTATAAAAGGGATTATTCTAAGAAATTTAATTTTATGGCTATAATAAACAGTGAAAAATATTATTCATTTGATAATTATAGCCAGCTAGAAGAAATATGTGTCACAAATAATAACTTAAAAATAGCAAGTGTTAGAATTAAAGACCCGAACAATCCAGCACAATTAAAAGATGCAAAATTAATTACGTTCACATTATAGGAGATTTATATGAATATTATAAGTTTATTTTCAGGAGCTGGAGGTTTAGATTTAGGTTTTAAAAAGGCTGGATTTAATATTCTGTGGGCAAACGAGTATGATAAAACCATATGGGAAACATACGAAAAAAATCACGATACTCCTCTTGACAGAAGAGATATAAGAAACATCCCATCGAATGAAATACCAGATTGTGACGGAATCATAGGAGGTCCTCCTTGTCA